>CAMYLW010000217.1 GCA_947259475.1 Thermodesulfobacteriota bacterium | reverse complement strand
AATACTCCTTCCCCAGTGCGGTGGGCAAAGGACACCCAACAATTCTTGATAATGTTGACAAGTCCACATCATGTGTCTTAGCTTACAAAGCAACATACTAATTTACCAAGGTGTCAGGTGTCAGGAAGAAAAAAAGCTGAAATCCTAACACTGAAACCCACAATTAAGGTACTTATATGTCAACGAAGATGGGCACCATCGCACTCATGGGCTCGGGTGAACTCACTGCGACCATGGTTGAGGTCCATAAGGAACTGCTGGCTGGATTGGCCGGGCCACCGCACGCCATATTCCTGGATACACCGGCAGGCTTTCAGCTCAATGTGGACCATCTCTCCGAAAGAGCCACAGAGTACTTCCGCCAACATGTACAACAAGACATGTCCATCGTTTCTTTCAAGTCCAAGGAGAAGTCTACGCCATTGGAGGCGGAGCAGGCCTTTCACGCCATGCGGGAGGCGAATTTTTTTCTGGTTGGACCTGGGAGTCCCAGCTACGCGGTGCGCCAATGGCAAGAAACACCTATTCCAGAGATTCTTACCAAGAGGGTGGAAGATGGAGGTTGCCTGGTGGCTGCCAGTGCCGCGGCTCTGACGGTGGGACGCTTCACCATTCCCGTATATGAGATTTATAAGGTGGGAGAAGATTTGCATTGGGTGGAGGGGATGAATATTCTTGAGCACTTTGGTTTTAATCTTGTGGTGATACCCCATTGGAACAATGCGGAAGGTGGGACTCATGACACGCGGTTCTGTTTCATGGGTGAGTCGCGCTTTGCAAAGCTTGAGTCGCTCCTACCGGAAGATGTCTCCATCTTTGGTTTAGACGAACACACGGCCTGCCTTATTGATCTCGATAAAAATGAGGCTGTAATCAAGGGGCTCGGCACGGTGACCCTGCGACGCCGTGGAGGCGAGATCGTTTTTACAAAAGGAGATCGATTTTCTCTTGATATCCTCCGAGGTGAAGATCTCGACAAAGATTGGCAACCGGTGGTTCGGGAGGAGGCGGCTTCGGAGGTGGTCCCTGAGATAAAGGGGGAGTCCTTCTGGGACAGAATTCATGCTATCGAAACTGCCTTTCGCGCAAGTCTCAAAGAAGACGATGCAAAAGAAACCACCAACGCTCTTCTTGAGCTGGATCGAACCATTTGGAAGGCCACACAGGAGCTAGAGCATGAGGAGTTTATCTCCCAAGCCAGGGAAGTGCTCCGGGATCTTATTGTGCTTTTGGGGATGAGATTGGCGTCTTCTCCGAAAGACAGGACAGATTGTCTTACCCCTCTTGTGGAAGATCTGCTCAACCTGAGGGAGAAATTCAGACAAAACCAGCAATGGCAGGAGGCCGATGCCATTCGGAACAGCCTCGAGCGGGCCCAGATAATCGTGGAAGATGCCGAAGATGGTTCGCGCTGGAGATTGAAATCGTAAATAAGGGAATCTCTCGCCCGCTCCCCCGCTCTGCGGGCTCGCTAGAGCTCTCTGAGTTCTCTGTGAGAGATAAATTCTAAATTGAGGTGGTCCTACATGATAATCCACCCTACAACGTCAGTTCTTTTCGTGGTTGGTGACGACGACGTATCTCTGCAGCCTTTGTTGTCCTATTTGCAGAATATTGACCACCTCAAGTTGACTATCGAGCCCCAGATGGTGAAGGACCTTAGTCCCTATGATGTGGTTGTCACTGAAAACACGGCTGCCTTTGCAGGTGACAACGAGCAACTGACAAAGTTCGTACATAGAGGTGGTGGATGGCTGGGATTGGTCAAGCTTTCGGATAAACCCTTGCCACAGTTATTCGGGGCCCAGACAAATCCTCTGGGACCTGAGGCCGAGTTACGTGTTCTCTTTAAAAATAAAGATCATCCCTTGGCAACTCGCCTGCCAGAGGCCATTTATCTCAAGGGATGTCACCAACCCCTGGACAAGACGACCGAAGACACAGAAACGGTTCTTTATGCTGACTGGCATTACCAGCATAGCCCCGTACTGGTGCGTCGCACTGCCGGTGAAGGGCAAGTTGCATGTACAACCTTGCATGCTTATAACGATCCAGCTTTCCAACAGATTCTTTACCGATTGTTACGGTTGCTAGCCGGGCAGTTCGAACCCCATCGAACCTATGGGGTTGGGCTATTGGGCTACGCTCAGTCTGTGGGTCAGCCTCACGGCCTGGGCATCGAGGCCACACCTGGTTTGATCCTACGTGCAGCCTGTGATCTCGACAAAAAACGGCTCAGGCAGGCACAAGAGGATTTTTCCGAGATGAAGATTTATGACTCGGCTGACGGTTTGGCAAAGGATCCTGAAGTCGATGTGGTCATAGTGGCCACGCCGCCCAATACCCATGCCGATTTGTCTTTGCAAATGATGGCGGCAGGCAAACACGTAGTATGTGAGAAGCCCCTGGCATTGAATAGGAAAGAAACAGCCGCCATGGTGGAGATGGCCGGGAAACAGGGGGTCCACCTAAGTTGTCACCAAAACCGGCGGTGGGACGTTGATTATTTGGCGATTAAACAGGCTTTAACCGACGGCCTTATTGGCGATCTCTTTTACCTGGAAACTTTTGTCGGCGGCTTCAACCATCCCTGTGGTTACTGGCATTCGCATGATGCAATCTCAGGGGGCACCACATATGATTGGGGCGCTCATTACTTGGATTGGGTGGTAAGCCTGATACCGGGCCCGGCGACCACAGTTGTCTCCACTCGCCACAATCGAGTTTGGCATGACGTCACCAACGCGGACCAGGAGAGAATACAGATAAGGTTTGCCGGGGGTCTGGAGGCGGAATTCATCCATTCCGATATTGCCGCTGTGCGCAAGCCAAAATGGTATTTGCTCGGAACGAAAGGTGCTATTGTCGGTCACTGGCGAGATGTGACCTCTTACGAAACTGACCCTATAGTTTATTTCCATGAGCACGACATCCCTGCTACTGAAATGGTGCCAGACTTGACTCTCTATCACCGGCACCATTCTGGACAGATTGTGGCCCAGAAACTTGCTTTACCAGAACGGGAGCACTATCTTTTTCATCGTAACCTGGCAGATCACTTGCTGACAGGAGAGCCGATAGTAGCGCCACTCGAGGACTCGGTGCGGGTGGTGGGGATCCTTGAAGCGGCGGCGAGATCAGTGGCCAAGGGTGGTACGGTAGAGGTACTGAATGACTAAGCAAGTAAAGTGGGGTGTGTTAGGAAATGCCGAGATTGCCCGAGTGTGTGTTATCCCGGCCATACAAAAATCGCGAAACGGTATGGTTCATGGATTTGCCACCCGCTCACCGAAGAATGCCAGGCGAACGGTAACCGATAACAACATTCATCATGTCTACTCCACCTATGATGATCTGTTGGCCGATCAGGATATTGACGCAGTCTATATCCCACTACCCAATCACCTCCACCATCCGTGGACCTTGAAAGCCATACGAGCAGGCAAACACGTTTTGTGCGAAAAACCTCTCGCCTGCGATGAGGCTGAGGCTCAAGAAATGGTAGATGCGGCTGCGGCTGGTGGTTTACTGTTGATGGAAGGGATGATGTATCGCTTTCATCCCAGAAGCCAGAGCATTAAGCAGACGGTTACCAAAGGTGAAATCGGGAGAGTTTCTTTGGTGCGATCTGCCTTTTGTTACAAAATGGACGAGGAATTGCTGGTAAGCGGTAATAATGCCCGGTTAAAACCAGAGATGGGAGGCGGTGCTCTGTTAGATGTGGGGTGCTACAGTGTCAGTGTGGCTCGCTGGTACATGGGAGCAGAGCCGACTGAGCTGCAAGCACAGGCTGTGTATCATCCAAGCGGTGTCGATATGCACTTGGTAGCATCGCTACGATTTCCTGAAAATGGACTCGCTACTTTGGAAGCCAGTTTCATTTCGTCAATGCAGCAGACATACTCCGTGGTCGGGAGCGAAGGGGCTATTGAATTGCCTCACGACGCTTTTATCCCATGGGAAAAAGATGCAGTTTTCTCGATGCGCGGTAAAGACCAAGAGGTGGGGCAGAAACATGTGACGCCCGGTGCCGATGAATATCTACTCATGGTGGAACATTTCTCCGATGCGGTTTTGGCAAAGACGGAACTGACTATGCCCCCGGAGGAAAGTATTCGCAATATGCGGGTGCTGGATGGCCTGGCCGAAGCAGCAAAAACTGGTGAAACAATCAAGTTGTAGAGAATTCACCTACAGAGGAGGTGAATGCTCTCCGGAGTGATGGAGGGACCAAAAATTCCAAATAACAATGACCAAAATTGTCCGCGCTTCGCTTGGACTCCCCACCCTCTGGACGGGTCCCCAGTTTCAAAATTCCAAACCTGTTTTGGTCATTGAATATTGGAATTTGAGATTTATTTGTAATTTGGTGCTTGGGATTTGGGATT
>CAMYLW010000216.1:5990-14109 GCA_947259475.1 Thermodesulfobacteriota bacterium | reverse complement strand
AAGCGTAAATTGGGGCGGCGTCCAAATGATTGGACATTATGGTTCACCTTGGGCCGTCTCTATGGAGTCGGCTACCAGTGGCCACAAGCAATTGACGCCCTCAAGAAAGCCCGCAAACTTGATCCTCATAACGAGATAATCGCCCAACAGCTTAGCCAAACGAAAGAAGCTGCCAAACAGGATTCGCCTACGAAACGTTAGAGTGAGAGGTTCGGGAATGAATCGCACCTATACAATCACCATATTGCCTTTGTTTTTTGTACTAGTGCTGGGTTTATTCGCTACGAATCTCGCCTCTGCTCAGTGGAAAATCCAAAAGACACCACCCCCTGTTCAAAACACCGATCTTTCGGCCTCTCCTTCAAGGGGCCCGACTGACGCGCCAGTGGTCATGGGGGTGTTCAGTTGTTTTCAGTGACCCGCTTGTGCGAGGCTCGCGCCTCGCCTCGAGCAGTTGCTCGAGAAATTCCCCCTTCAAGTGAAACTGGTTTTCAAAAGCTTCCCCCTGAGGAAACATAAATACGCCAAAAAGGCTGCTGTTGCAGCATTCGCTGCGCGAAGACAGGGGAAATTCTGGGAGTATCACGACCTCTTATTCGAGAATATCGACACCCTGAGCGACCAAAAGTTTCGGCAAATTGCCCGCGAGCTTGGTTTAGACCTGGAGAGATTTGAAAAGGACATCAACGATCTCAAGATCGTTGCAAGGATCAACCAGGATATCAGGCTCGGGGCCCATATGGGAGTGAGAGGCACCCCCACCGTCTTCATCAATGGCAAGGTCTCCAGGGCCAGGACCCTGGAAGCACTACAGGCTGCTGTCGAGAATGAGTTGGAAAAGGCCAGAAAAGGGGCGGTGGTAAACGGTGGAGGGAAAGGGTAGGGGGACGTCCCCTAGCTTAAGAATTCGCCAATATTTTCACGCTGGTGGGTGATAGTGCTTTCCGGTAGGCTTTCCAGAAATATCTTACCGTAGGATCTCTTGAACAGGCGACCGTCCAGAACGGCCAGGATTCCCTGGTCACTGGCCCTCCGGATCAACCGACCAAGCCCTTGTCTGAGCGCCAGCACCGCACTGGGAACCTGGTAGTCCCAGAAAGGGTTCCCACCAGCTTCAGCGATCTTTTCCAAGCGGGCCGCCACCAGTGGGTCATTTGGAGCTGCGAAAGGCAGTTTATCAATGATCACACAACTCAAGGTCTCTCCCGGCATATCCACTCCCTGCCAAAAGGAGGCAGTGCCGAGCAGCACCGAAGAGGTATCCTCTCGGAAACGCTTGAGCAGAGTGGCCTTTGGCTGTTCACCCTGCACCAGCAGTTTGAATCGTTCCAGATGAGACAGCCGGGAATAGACCTCTCTTAGATTGCGATGGCTGGTGAAGAGGATGAATGCCCGCCCTCCGGTCTCTTCCAGAATTGCTGCTACTTCCTCAGTGACTGCCTCTGCGAAATTTGGCGAATCCGGCAATGGCAGGTGTTTCGGTAGGTAGATCACCGTTTGCTCCCGATAGGAGAAGGGAGTATCAAGGATGAGTCCCGCCGTTTCTGGGGATAGTCCCAGTCTATTTTTGAAAAAATCCAGATTATTGCCTACAGCGAGGGTAGCGGAGGTAAAAATGAAAGGCATCTGCCGGTGAAACAGGTGCTCCTGTAGGATGGGCGCCACTTGCACTGGCGAGGCCCAGAGGAACTTACCCTTACCTCTCGTCTCATACCAGTAAACATAATTGGCATCGTTTTGATTCAGAATCAACTCTAGGCTTTGTTGAATCTCCTGAGCACGCCGATGACACGCCGACAATCCCTCACTGAGGTCTTGGTGACGAAAGAGCTCGGTTATGAGCAGTTCCACAGCTTGACTCAGTTGCAGCCACCGTTGCTGAATCTCCCCGCTTATAGCTTCAGATAGGAGCCGCTGCCTTCTGTCGCTGAAGGGAAACATCTCAAAGAATTGGCTGCTCAACTTGCCGAGACTTTGTAGCGAACTGGTAAGGGAGCTATCCGTGCTCCGCGCTGCTCCCATCTCCCAAGAGATGTCACGAAAAAGTTCAAACAATCGATAGCTACTTACCTGAATGCTGAAGTAGTTGTTTGCAGTTTCTTCCAGAAGATGTGCCTCATCGAATATGACCACCTCATAAGGGGGAATCACCTGTCCGTAGCCACCGGACCGGACCGCCAAATCCGCGAAAAAGAGGTGATGGTTGACTACGACGATTTCCGCAGTAGCTGCCTCTTGTCGCAGCAAGGTAAGAAAGCACTGTTCGAACCTGGCACATTTCTGCCCCAAGCATTGGTCCCCCCGTGCGCTTATTTGCTCCCACCCCACAAAATCATCTGGCAACCAATGGATCTCTGACCGGTCTCCACTCGTAGTTTGTTGAACCCAGTCAACAAGTTCTTTGCTTATAGTCCCCTCAAAACCAGGAAGTAACTCAGGCTGTTCCACAGAACGGTGAAAGCGGTACAAACACAGATAATTTGCCCTTCCCTTCATACAGACCGCTCTAAATGGCTGGGAAAGGTGTCTATTTAGGAAAGGGATATCGCGTTCCAGCAATTGATCTTGAAGTGTTTTTGTCCCTGTTGAAATAATCGTCTTTTTCCGGCTCAGCACAGCCGGGATGAGATAAGCCAGGGTTTTTCCGGTGCCGGTCCCAGCCTCTATAATACTCTCCCGTCCCTCACCGATGGCTACCTCTACCTCCCGGGCCATAGTTTCTTGGATAGAACGGTATTCGTAGTCATTCAGAACCTGACTCAACAGACCATCTTTACCGAAGATTTTTTTCATTCTTGACTACTCGTAACGGCGTGAGAGTACACAGAGGTCGATTCAAAGATGGGTCCTCTGGGTAAAACTAAGACGGGCGGGGATAAACCCCGCCCCTACAACAAAGCTGAACATTACGCCAAGCAAAGACAGAATAATGGCTTCTTTAGCGCCAACTTTAAACCTAAAATTCCAAACTCGGAACTTTCATGTTGCTCTACATAGGTTCCGCATCCAAGTCGCCTTTGAAGAATTCACCCATGGTAGGTCTGGTTACCTCAGTGGTCTTGGTGGGAGCTGTTCCTTCTTTAAACGCTTCAAAAATGGCCTTCTCATCGCTAGGATTGGCCAGCTCTCCTGTCTCAGGATCTATCCTCGCAAACACTACATTTTCCGGCACTGTAAAGACCTTTACCGGTTCTTTAGCAAGGATCTTCTGAGAAAAAGCTACCCAAATGGGGCTGGCAGCTCTCGATCCGGTCTCATATCTTCCCAAGGTTCTATCGTCGTCAAATCCTACCCACACACCGGTTACATATTCAGGTGTAAAACCTATGTACCAGGCGTCCTGCAAATTATTGGTAGTCCCGGTCTTTCCAGCATTGGGTCGCTTGAGCGCGCGTGCCCGCCAGCCGGTGCCATATTTGACCACCTCCTGGAGCAAGTGCGTCATAATATATGAAGTATCTTTGTCGAGTACTCTTTCCCTTTGAGTCTTGTGCTCCTCCAGCAGATTGCCATGGCGGTCCAAGATTTTCGTGATGAAGACGGGGCTTACCAGTTCACCCAAGTTAGCAAAAACTGAGTAGGCATTGGTAAGCTCAATCAGAGAAAGCCCTGAAGAACCAAGGGCTAGAGATTCTCGAGACAGAGGTGCAGTGATCCCAAACCGACGAGCATAGTCTATGACATAATCAATACCTATATCTCGCACGATCTTGATGGTTACCACGTTCCGGGAGAAGATCAGGGCGGTGCGGAACAGTGTGGGTCCAAAAAATTTTTCCTTATAGTTTTTCGGCTTCCACTTCCAGTCCATCTGATCATCGGTATAGATGATCGGCGAGTCTATAATAATGGTGACGGGGGTATAGCCCTTATCCAGTGCGGCAGCATAAGTAAACGGTTTAAATGAAGAACCTGGTTGGCGTCGAGACTGGATAGCACGATTGAATTGGCTGATTTTGAAATCTAGTCCGCCCACCATTGCTTTCACATGACCAGTTCCGTTTTCCATACTAAGCAAAGCACCTTGAGCATCCGGCTCCTGCTCCAAGGCGAGAACCCAGCTACCTGCATTGGCGTCCTGTTCTACTAAGCGCACAACAATAATATCGCCAACCTTCAGAACCTTGGTCGGGTCGCTAATTTTCACGGTGCCAGAAGCAATCTCGGGATCAGGCGTGCGAGCCCACTCCATGTTTTCCACAGGAAGAGTGCCCAACCCTTCATGAAGCCGTATGGACGCCTTCTTTTCTTCCCCGGAGACTCCGATGACCACTCCCTTGACCACAGCCCCCTTCTCTAAGCCGCTGCCTTCTGCAGACTCCTTCAGGTTCTGGAAAAACGCTTCTATTTCCTCAGGGGCCAGGTGTCCGAGAGGTCCTCTGTAGCCCTGGCGCTTATCCAGATCGTACAACCCTTTTCTGATGGCTTGTTGCGCGTTTTTCTGGTAAGCCACATTCACCGTGGTGTAGACTTGGAGTCCCTCACGATATAATACTTCTTGCCCGTATTTCTCCTCTAAATACCTCCTAACGTGCTCGGCGAAATAGGGGACACTTCCGACATTCCAGTCCTTACGCGCCTTGATATCAAGATTGTAGGCCAGAGCTTCAGCGGCTTCGTTGGTAGTTATGTACCCAGCGGCCACCATCCTGTTCAAAACATAAACCTGCCGCTCTTTTGCCCGCTGAGGGTGACTATAGGGTGAATAGCGACTGGGAGCCTGAGGCAGACCAGCTAGCGTGGCACATTCGGCGAGGTCCAGCTCCTCTACGTTCTTGCTAAAATAGTTCTGCGCCGCAGCTTCGACGCCGTAGGCGCCGTGACCAAGATAGATTTGGTTGAGGTAGAGGAAAAGAATTTCCTTTTTGGATAGATATTTTTCAATCCGGTAGGCAAGGATTGCCTCTCTGAGTTTCCGAGTAAAACTCCTCTCGGGGGTCAGCAGTAACGACTTGGTAACTTGCTGGGTTATGGTGCTGCCACCCTGGACAATGCCGCGCGCTTTGATATTTTTCCACGAGGCCCGCATTATCCCAAAGAAATCAATCCCCTCGTGTTCGAAGAAGCGCGAGTCTTCCGCTGCCACGAAGGCATCTATGAGAGTTTGAGGGATTTTCTCCAGGGGAACCACAATGCGGCGCTCCAAATAATACTCCGCTATGAGGCTACCGTCATCCGCATATAACGTGGTGATGATACTAGGCTGGTAATCTTTCAGAGAAGAAATCTGGGGAAGATTCCGGGTTACTCGATAAAAACCGTAAGCACCGCTTCCCAGCAGCACAACTATGAGGACTAATGAGGTCCAAACTATAAATCTCAGTCCTCGCCTTCTGCGCCCTTTGCCAGGAAACTGCGGTCTGGGGTAGCCCCTTAAGATTGCCAAACTCTTACCTCGGTTGGTGAGTGGACATTATTTATTGGCATACAAAAGCTTAAATTTTAAAGCACTATCTTACTGATGTCAAAGACAATTATGACCAGCGTTACCAAATTGCCCTTACCCTTTAGTACTTGTAAATCTCACCGTATGGCAATACAGAACTCTCAGGGTTCCCTTTCATCTGGAAAGGGGGCGTCGGAAAAATATTTATATTAACAGCTGCGCAACAGAAGGCAGACTTGCTGGAGTCCGGATGCTATCCGGTCTGCCTGGAAGGTTGGAAAGACAATGGACTTACCTGAAAATCAAAATCGCCCTCTGAATATTGCTCACCGAGGTGCACGCTCCCTAGCCCCAGAAAACACCCTGGCTGCGGCTCGTAAGGGTTTAGAGGTTGGCGCTGACATGTGGGAACTGGACATCCAGATGACCGCGGATGGAGAACTTATCGTCATTCACGACAGTACTCTCAAGCGTACTTCAAACGTCAGGGAGGTTTTTCCCAGTAGAAAACCATGGCTGGTCCATGAGTTCACCCTTGATGAGATTCGCCTCCTTGATTTTGGCTCTTGGTTCACAGAACAGGATCCCTTTGGTCAAATTGCCTCAGGCATGGTTGCAGAATCGGACCTGGCTAGTTACGTGCAGCAACAGGCGCCAACCCTCGGAGAAGCGCTCTCCTTTACTCTAGAGCATGGCTGGAGCGTAAATCTCGAAATTAAGGAATTGAGTGGAAATCCAGATCCCGAGCAGGTCGTGAAAAAGATCCTAGCTCTGGTGGAAGATTTGGATATGGTAGACTCAGTCCTTATTTCATCCTACAACCAGGCCTATCTGGCGCAGGTCAGAAAAGCACACCCCCATGTTGCCACCGGGGTCCTGGTTTCAAAACCTCATCCACACCCTGAAACGCTCCTACGCCAGCTTGGGGCCCAGGCCTATCACCCTCGCCTAAGCGGTTTTCGGCCCGCAGATATTGCCTTGCTACACCTTCAGGGCTGCCGGATTCACATTTGGAACGTCAATGATCGCAAGACCATGCAGAGACTTGTGAGGGCCAGGGTAGACGGTATCTTCACGGATTTCCCCCAGTTACTCACCTCGGTTCTTGCTAGCCCGGATATTTCATGAATTGCTGTCGCGAGACCGCGAAGATGGGCGTGCCACCTGGCAACCATCCCGCGGTACCGCGGGATTGGTTCCGAGGCGTACCTGAACGGTACGTCGCAGGGGCCGACACCCGAGGACACCAGGAAGAACGGACATATCCGTGGTCGCAGCAAGTGATTCATGAAATATCCGGGCTAGTTGTGGGAGAGATAAAAAACGGTAAGCTTGTTCAATCAGGTCAACATCTTTTCCTGAGAGGAGATTTGCTCTTACCCTTTAGCCACCACCTGCTCTCTTTGCCGGCGGCTAAGATCAACTTTTTCATCAGATTTTTTCAGCCACGTTCCCTGAATGAAAGCCTCGGTCATTCGATAGGCCTCATCATCAGAGTACTGGCGCGGCGGGTGTTTCATAAAATAGGCGGATGGCCCATACAGAACGCCACCTTCACCACGGTCCAGCGCCAGCTTGCAACAACGGACGGCGTCAATCGCAACCCCGGCCGAATTAGGGGAATCTTCCACCGACAAACGCAACTCCACATTCATGGGTACGTCACCGAAAAGTTTACCCTCCATCCGGATAAAGCAAACCTTATTATCCTTCTGCCAGGCCACGTAGTCGCTGGGCCCGATGTGGATATTCTCATCATCCAGCCTTTCTTCAGTAACCGATTGAACCGCCTCTGTCTTGGACTTTTTCTTGGAAAGAAGCCGACTACGGTTGAGCATGTTCAGAAAATCAGTATTGCCCCCGGTGTTGAGCTGGTAGGTACGCTCCAGCCTTACACCCCGTTTTTGAAAAAGATCGGTCAATATGCGATGGACGATGGTAGCACCCAGCTGAGACTTGATATCATCTCCAATGATAGGAAGGTTGCTTTCTTTGAATCGCTTGGCCCAGGAAAGGTCGCTGGCAATAAACACAGGCATGTTGTTTACAAAACCCACACCCGCTTCCAAAGCACACTCAGCATAAAAACGCGCAGCCTCTTCAGAGCCCACGGGAAGATAGTTCACAAGAATCTCCGTTCCAGACTCCTGCAAGATCCTTACAACCTCATCCTGATTAGGTTCAAGCTCATCGGCCGGAACAAGGGTGTACTTATCATCATAGTCTCGCATATGCTCGGAAATGCCGTCCAAGATACGGCCCATCTGCACCGTAACACCCGTATTTGATATATCTTTGCAAAAAACTGTGGTGCAGTTTGGGTGCTGGAAGATAGCTTCGGCCACATCTTTGCCTACTTTACGATGGTCGATGTCAAAGGCCGCTACCACATCGATGTCGTAAGGCCTGTATCCACCGATATCCCAATGCATGATGCCGATGGCATCTCCTCTACTCTTGTCACCATAGTAATTAATTCCTTGAATCAAGGAACTGGCGCAGTTTCCAAGTCCAACAACGCCTATTTTAGCACGCCCCATCTGTTCACCTCTGCAATTTCTGTATGCTTACGATCACAAAAGACAACCGGCCACCCACAGCCTAGTATCACAAATCAACTTCATCCTGACAAGCCCCTTACTATCGACAAAATTAGTATAACCGATTCCGGGCCCTCCCGCAAAAATCCAACCCATTTAATTGCCGCAGCCATATCTTTCTCAACTCTTTGGC
>CAMYLW010000216.1:0-5928 GCA_947259475.1 Thermodesulfobacteriota bacterium | reverse complement strand
AGGAATACCACAGAGGAACTTGAAGGGCTTGTCACCGGCGTTGACGTAGGTGTGTTGACTGCCAGCGGGTACAAACACTACGTCGCCCGGCTCCACCTCAAACCATTTGCCATCGATCTGCACCCGCCCTTTTCCCTCGATTATAAAGTTTTCGTGCTCAAATGGATGGGTGTGATCGGGTGTGTGACCACCTGAAGCTACTTCGATGACTCGCAAAGCATAGGTAGGTGCTCCATCCCTCTCTTCATCAATGACCCAGCGAATGGTAACACCGGGGGCCTCGTCCCCGAATACCTCGGCTTCCACTTCACTATAGTGACACACTTTTGCTTTTGCCCCAGACATTTAAACTCCTCCTTTATTTCGGCATAGAGCATTTTTGCCCAGCACGCAGCTGGCAGTAATAATAATGCATTCCATCGTAAATATCTGCAAGCTGCTAACTGCCTCCTGCCTGCTGCCGTAATGGGCTCACTGCTTCAAATAAAGCCGAATAATCGCCGTCAGCATATCCTTTTTCAAGGGTAATCTCCAGGAGACGGTGAAGAGCTTCTATACCTATGGTTTCTAGGTTTACAGTTTGTGCTGCAGCAATGAACAACGCCACATCTTTAAACAGATGCTTGCTGGGGAAATTGCCAATACCGTAGTCGCGATCCAGCATAAGCTGAAGCTTTTTGTCGAAAATCGGAGCATGCAGAGCGCTTCGGCGCAAGATCTTCATAAATAATCCCGCCTCAATCCCTAGGCTTTGCACTAACCCTAGACTGGAGGCAAAGCCCACGGTCAACGAAGCGATTAGCTGATTAAGAGCAAGTTTCACGGCGGCAGCCTTGCCCACCTCACCAATCAATAGGGGTTCCGACCCGAAACACTCAAGCAAGCTCGACCATTTGTCAAACTGTGGCTTAGACGCCCCCACCATAATGAGAAGCTTGCCCGCACTCGCCTCAGGAATGCTTCCCAGGACCGGTGCTTCAAGGTAATCCCCACCACGCGCCAGCACCTCTTTGTGAAAACCGATGCTCTCAGTAGGTGAGATGGTACCCATTTGAATCACCGTGCGCTGACTCAAGTCCGGTTTTGGATTCTCATTGAAAAGCACTTCCCGAATCGCTGCCCCATCTGCGAGCATCAGGATTACGCACTCCGCTGAGTCAATGGCCTCCGCTGCAGTAGCAGCAATCTCAGCACCAGAAGATCGTAATAGTTCCGCTTTCTCGCTGCTCCTATTAAACACTGTCAAATGATAGCCCGCAACCAAGACTCTTTCGCCCATGGGACGACCCATGAGTCCTGTACCTATAAGCGTAACTTTCATATTTTCTTCCTTATTTTATTGTCTGCTCACTCACCAATCACCCAATAAGACTCCCCTAACCATCCTCCAAGGCAAAATTCACTGCAGCTTGGGCATGGATGGCGGTGGTATCAAAGAGAGGGAGGGGGGAGTCTTCCTGATTGATCAGAAGCGATATCTCTGTACAGCCCAGGATAACGCCTTCAACGCCACGTGTGTTTAAATCATGGATGATTTGTTGAAATTGGTTCCTAGACTCCTCTACAACCTTCCCCAGACAGAGTTCCTCATAAATTACCCGATTCACAATGGTGCGGCCATCTTTTGGCGGAATAAACACATCGAGGTCGTAATCATCAACCAGCCGACCCTTGTAGAAATCCTCTTCCATGGTGTACTTGGTCCCCAGGAGTGCAATTCGCTTGAAGCCCCTTTTTTTGATCTCTATGGCGGTGGTGTCAGCAATATGTAGAAGCGGAATGGTGACGGTGCTCTGGACTTCTGGGGCCATCTTGTGCATGGTGTTCGTACAGATCAGGACACAGTCAGCTCCACCTCGCTCGATGCGCTGAGCAGCATCACACATGAACTTTGTTGCCTCCGGCCATCTACCTTCTGTTTGCAGTGTCGCTACCTCACTGAAATCAACACTGTAGAGCAATATTTTCGCTGAATGCAGCCCTCCTAGTCGCTCTTTAACCGTCCTATTAATTATCCTGTAGTATTCTGCGGTGGATTCCCAACTCATGCCTCCTATCAATCCTATTACTTTCATACATCAATCTCCTGAGGGGTTCGAGCCTTCTTGCGGTAGTTTCTTTCAATTCGAAAAAACAGCACCCCAAGGCATGTCCTTGCCAAGGCCTTAACTGTGAAAGACATCCCCTACAACATCAGCGGCAAGAAAGTAGAACTGGCTATGCGCAACGTCATCCATAGCCTGGAAGTCAAGAACAAGGATGCCTTGGCAGATCCTGAGGCTCTGGACTACTATCCGGATTTGCCGGAACTGGAGCCATGATCAGATAACGATATCCATTTCATTTATCACGTCATTGGTTTTTCTGCATGATTTTTCTCTCAGAGAGGGAGAGAATAACGGGAGTCCTTCTAATTTACCTCCACTGAGGCTTTCCTCATCACCTTTTCAAGCCTCGCCTGTCCTACTTGTGACTCCTCATTCTGATAACTCACCCACTCTTTGAGCTTCGCCAATCCTTTTCCAGAAAAGATTAGTTCCCTGGCCAACTCTACGCCTGCTTTAAAATCTTCAACTCGCCTAGCCAGGAGAAACATAGGCGCAGTATTGAGGCACACCGCGTCTTGTCTGGCTCCATTCTCCTGACCCGCTAAAAGCCGCACCAACCTCACTGCCTCTTCGCCTGGACTTCCAGCCGGAGCAAGTTCCTCCGCTTTGGCTCTTTTCACACCCAATTCCTCGGGTTCAAGAATGAACTTTTCCAGGTGGCCTCTCCGGTTGAGTCGACAGAAAATGGTTGGCCCCAAGTTGGAAATTTCGTCCATTGCTGGCTGTCCATCATCTTTAAAACCATGAAAGACATAGGCTTCTTTGTAGCCAATCTCGCGCATCACTTCAGCCACCCTATCCACCATTTCCGGGCTGAAAACTCCCCGCACCCCCAGGTGCGGCATAATCGGACTGGCCAGAGAACCAGCAATATTCAAAGTTGTGCCAAATCTTATCTGAGAAAGTATACGAAAAAGTCCTTTTGGGTGAACCAATGGGCTCATGCCATTGAACAACCCCAGCCCACATTGCTCCACTGACTTTTTGGCCACCTCAACTCCGGCCTCCACGTCTACTCCCAACGCCTCTGCCACATCCACCGTGCCACACTTGGAGGTTATTGATCTGGCACCGTGCCTGGCCAGTACAACCCCTCCTGCAGCTGCTAGTATCGAAGCTGTGGTGGAGATGTTGAACGTTTTCAGTGGGTCCATTCCTGTACCGCAGTTGTCTAAGATTGGGCCGTCCACCTTCGGTTCAACTTTGATCGTATCAATTTCCCGAATTGCCTCCCAGGCTCCAGCAATCTCTTCCGGAGTCTCACCCTTTGCCGCTAGGGCCGCAAGAAAAGCACCCTGTTGAAGCTCGGGCTGCTCTCCCTCTAAAACCTGGGTGAACATTTTTCTAATGGTATCTCTGTCCAGATCCTCTTTGTTTATTAACCGCTGTATCCTACTGCCAAACCAATCCATCATTATCCTCCTAAGGTTCCACACATATCTTCATCACATTTTTCGATGCAAGGTTAGAAAACGATTCCTCAAGGTCATGGAGAGTTACCCTCCTCGATATGAGCCAATTTACATCTAGACCCTCGGCCATCAGGCCAAGGGCCCGCTGACACTGAACCGCTGTGCACCCATAAGCACCTATCAATGCAAGTTCCCGGTAATGGACCGCATTCAAATCAGTTGGCACCACTCCTTTATCCTGGGAAATTCCGGAAAACATCAACACTCGACCGCCTGGGGCGGCAAGCTCCAGAAGGGAGTACTCCAAAGCAGCTTCCCTGAAGCAGGTCACCACCACATTTGCCCCCAGACCTCCGGTAAGTTCCATCACCGCTTCCACAACATCCACGTTGTTGGCATCGAGCAAATCAACTTCCAACCCCAGGCGCGCCTGACTAATACGGGCGGAGTCCTTCTCCACAAGAATCACTTTGCCCGAGCCTTGATGCTTCGCCACCATGGCGAACAAACAGCCGATTGGACCGCCTCCGAGGATGACAACGGTCTCATCTTTTTTCAGCTTTACTTTTTCAAGCCCATTCAGACAGCAAGCCAGTGGTTCAGCCATGGCCGCTTCCGACAAGGACAGCGAAGAAGGAATGATATTTAGGCAGCCATTCTCAACTCCGCTTTTCGGCAAAGCAAGGTATTGGGCAAAGCCACCGTCCAAGCTGAAACCCAGTATTCGCATAGAGGGACAGAGATTTTCACTACCACTGCGGCAGTATTCACAGCTACCGCAACCAATTCCCGGATAGACTTGAACTGTATCCCCTACTTTTAACCTTTTCTCCTGATTTGAACCGGGTGGCCCTTTTCCCACATGTGCAGATCTGTTGAACACACATGGGATGTCAAAATCTTGACCACCACCCCTCCAGTTGGACAGCTGGGGTCTGGCAGTTCCCTAATTGCCAGTTTACCTGGTTTTTCAAGGACAGCAGCTTTCATCATCACCTCAGAAAATGAAAAGGCCTTCGTCTCCAGCAGACGAAGGCCTTTCTTTACCATAGATAAAGCCCTTAACCCTTTAAACTCCTCTCACCCGTCTTCTGGCTCACTCGCCTCAACGACCGGCCTTCCCATCCAGCTTGAGCGGGACAGTGGCCCTTGGTGGCCGTGAGTTTCTGCCCGGTAGGGCCGAGTTCACAGCAGCGGGACCGCTCCTGCTTTTCACAGGATTCCGTAGCGAAAGGAGCTCAAGTTTTCGATTACTCTTTACACCCTCTCGCTCTCACTTGTCAATGGTGTAGTGAGCCTCATTCCAAGAGAATTTGGACTCTCCAATGATATTGCTCCTTGTTCCTTTCTTCCTGAACTTCTTGTTTCGTGTAACCATTCCCTCGCTCACCCGACCAACAGATACAATCCGAGTTGCAATTGCGGGGTTAATCTCTTCTGAATCTGTGACAAGAACGGCTGTCGGGGAGCATATTCGATGCAAACAGGGAAACTGAAAGCAGTCCTATCAAAGATACCATTTGTGATCCTTCCCCTTCTTTTGGGCGCTTTGTACTTGTCAACGCATGAAATTGGTTCATCCGCTGTCCTAAAAGAGGCCGAAAAGATCTATATCGTGGATAGAACCGGCGAGCGCTGGGATGTGACCCAGGCCGTGTCCCTTGGTTTTAATCCAGAAGGGTTTCAGTTTGGTCTCGGCAGAAATGCCTTCACTACGCTTGACGACTCGCATTTGACGAATGATACCAGCAATATTTCAAAAAACGCGCGGGTTATAGGTGTTACGGATAGCTCCACTGCCAAGGCATATACCATCAGCCGACTTTTGGGCCATGAGATTTCAAACAGCTCAATAGGTTACGAGCCGGTGGCTGTGAGTTATTGACCCCTGGTAAACCTGGCGGCTGTGTACAGCCGCGAGATCGATGGCCAGACCTTGACCCTCGTTCCATCCGGTTGGACCTACGAGTCCACCTTCGTTCTCTACGACAGGGAGACCAAAACTTTATGGTATCCCTACAAAAATGGGCTACTGGCAATCCAGGGGAAATACTTGGAAAAGATACTCCCGGAGGTCCCTCATGAGGTGACCAAGTGGAAGAAATGGATAACACGACATCCCACTACTAAAGTATTGAAGTGAGCAGGTGAATCCTTCGTCTAACATATTTCGCAACCTCCCCCGACCTCAACCTCCCTCTCCCCAACTGGAGGTGGTCAAGGGATTTTTCTTTGGCCACCTCCAGCCTAATTTGTTCCCGGATGGACCCTCAGCATTATAGCGGCCTAAGGAAGCCTGATTGAAGATTTACCACAGAGGCACAGAGTACACCGAGGATGTTGTTTTTTCCCTGGCCGGGAGACGACGGCCAGGGAAAAGAGCCTCCGCCTCCGGCGAAAGCTCTTTA
>CAMYLW010000215.1 GCA_947259475.1 Thermodesulfobacteriota bacterium | reverse complement strand
CTTGATGATATTTGTGACAGCTGTTCCGGCCTCAGATTGGCTAAAGTCCAGGATGGTCTTGACATATTTGTCTACCATGCCAGCATCCAAACCCAGTTTGGCGAAACTTTCCGTTAAACCGGCCATCCCTCCAGCCAGGTCGGATTTGCCACCAAACGCCGGGGAAAGACCTCCAACCTGTCGTGATAAATCGCTGGTTTTGGGTGCAGATTCCACGAGGGAATCAACACCAGGGAGGGCGCTGTTCACCTTGGCAAAATCTTCAGCACTTACTTTCTGTTTCACGTAGTCAAAAATAGCTCCAGCCCCGCCCTTGGCCTGTGGTTCGGTGACTCCAAGATTTTTGGTCAGCAGTGGTATAAGTTGCATCACATCTGCACGGACTGGCTGACACACAGAGAAAACAAGCAAGAAAACCAAAAGGAAACTAACAGGTAGTGTGTTTATCTTCATATCAATCCCCCCGAATTGTGGGTTCATGGCTCTAAACTGCATTCAGTGAAAAGGTTTTAAGTATCATCTGGCGCTTTGTCAATTGGAAGTGACTGAGGAGAGAAAGGGGAAAGAGGGGATTTTGAAGTGCGGATTTGGAAAGGTATAATGGCGTTTCACGTCGTGGGCGGACCACGCTATATCGCGATATAACTGAAATTTATAAATATAAGTCTCAGAAAAGCGTATATCAGCTATTTAGCTTGGTCCGACCTCTATTTCAGTAAGCAGTAAGCCCTTCGACAGGCTCAGGACGATTTGCGCTGCTCCTTTCCACTCATACTTTTCAAGGCTCTTACATATTCCTTGTGGACCCAGCCATCATCAAATGTAACCGTTGACACTCGAAACCACGAGCCTCTCGTATCTTGAATTGTGACAATATCTCCCTTTTTTAGAGAGCCAATAACTCGATAATATGTACCTGGTTTTGCCCTGAGGCGTAATACATTACCTGTAACAATAGCTTTGTTTGTTGCTTTAGGATTTTTCGGTGTAAGTTTATCTGTGGAAGAAGCACTAGCAGTTAGAGAATCAGAAACAGACACTTTTTCATTGAGCTTACTTGCCAAAATTATTTCATTTTTACTTCGTAACTCCTCCAGAATTAATTTAGTCGCATAGGAATTTACAAAAGTTTGATTCTGCATAATTAATATCACGTTAACTATAACCGGAGCACAAAGTATTATTGAGCCCAGGATAGCAAAGAAAATTCCAGGGGCAGTATTCGCAACCTTGAACTTCCATCCTTCGAGATCTGAGAATAAATAAAACTGGCGGTCTGTGCCTTTGATGAAGATACGATAGCCCAGGTAGAGGCAAAATATTCCGCCCAAAGAGATAAAAGCCGTCTCAAGGCCATTTGATAAAGCCATAAACCTACTCCTCAAAAACTTTTAAATTTTTCCGGATGGACCAGTGGTAATTTACCCTTTGTGCTTTTACCTTAATCTTCTTCATAGATCAGTTCAATCAGGTGAGAAAGATATTTTAAAGCAGATATTGTGCCCATATAAGTTATCTTCATATTTTCATTTGTTATTAAAGACTTAGCTTATTATACTTCCAAAAATATCAAACGCATCGTGGAAAAAAAGGTGATAAATTGGGAAGACAGATACCAACAGTGAGTAGCGGATGAATTAGCACGTGCAGAATCTGATAGTATGGATTGTGCCTTCCACAGCAGTGTCAGCTCAAAGAGGTTTGAGGTTAGGCAAAATCTGGGCATATCTCTTGCAGATGTTTACCCATTGCTATCATCACCTTTTATTCTCTGAAGATCAAACAGGAACCTGGAAAGAGGTATTAAGCAATGTACTTTAGCAGAAGAATAAACCGCATATTTGTGGTGCCTGCTGTTCTAGCAATGGTTCCCAGCTACACAATCGGAGAGATTGTGTACAAAGAGACGTTTCGAACTGCAGTCTATGCCAAGTCTTTTGAGTTGTACTCTTATCCACCAGACTGGCAATGCCACCTAGCAGGTGCAGCTACGGCCTTGCTTGCCTTTGCTATTGTTTTCTTTGGCTTGCGTGGGTTGCTGAAGTTAGCCATTTTAACGTCCAGTCGATTCAAGTCCAACCAGAGCAGACCCAGCGAGTATCCGAGTTGAGAGAACGAAGGGTTACTGGGCACTGAGCTTTGGGGTCGTGTTCGGTCCAAATTATCCTACTTGACGCCGACGCCGTGGTCGAAGGAACTAAAGAACGCGCCCCTCTACTATACACATAAACGTCAAACGGAGACTTGACCCCTTTACCATCATTTCACAGTCCTTCAAGTAGCTTGTAATACTCCTTGAGGCTACGAATGGATTCCGTCGTGACTTGGAAAAAGATCCAACTGAGAACAAGGATTCATATTGTGAGTCCGATCTTCCATGCCCGCGTAGTTTGTGGACGCCACCAAATCAGGGGCAACGCCAGAGGCCCCACAAAACAGACTGCGATGATAATAAAGGATTTTCGGAAATACCATTGAATCTTCTCCTCTGCAAAACGTGGGTGGTGGGAGGCATCCAGAAACTCAATAACCGACTCAGACATTAGAAAGGTGAGATGGCGCCATCGGCAGATCTTATGCAAATCTTAGAAGAAATTCTCGCTTATGACAGTAGTGGGTAATGCGCCAGACGTGCCCGGGAAGCTAATGCCTCTTCGCGCGCGCCATCTTTGATGCCCTGCCCTCTTACAACAAATGACAGCGAAGCGTTGTGACCACTTTAACTATACCACTTCAAAGCTCTTATCTCTTATGTATGCATCTGCGCGTCGGCAGGCATTTTTACCGGTTTAACCCGTCGCCAGTCCTTCGAATCGTGAGCTGCATGCCATAGATCATAGTTCCGTTGTAAGTTTAACCACAATTCCGGCGTCGTATCGAAGGCGCGGGACAATCGTAATGCCATGTCAGAAGTTACAGAGCCTCGCTCATTCACAATCTTGGATAAGGTCTTGCGTGATACACCAAGAGTCCTGGCCAATTCAGTTATCGTAAGAGACAGGGGCTCTAAATAATGACTGTTTAGGATGCGCCCGGGGTGAGTGGGCGCCCTTTTTCGGCTTCTCATAATGGTGGCTCCTCCATCATCGTAAAGATTTGTATCGGCATCGTAGATTGTTAATGGTAATCCTCGTAATTCACCTCGTAGGCATCGCCATCTTTGAATCTAAAAGTTATGCGCCAATTTCCAGACACCTTAACAGCCCAACGGCCTTCCTTTTTCGGCTGTAATAGATGTAGTCCCGAACCGGGATAATTCATATCTCTAATATCATTTGCCGCATCCAGCCGATCTAATATAGCGGCTATCTTGTTGGCGTGTTTAGGCTGAATGCCTTTTTTCGCGCCTTCGGAAAAAAAGTCCCCAAGCCCCTTGTGCGAGAAATATTTTATCATTAGCCTAATGTAACCTTAAAGGTTACGCCTGTCAAGACTTTTCGAAACTGTTAAGCCATCGGACGAGGCTATCTTCCTAATTCGCTATTGTGGCAAAGGTGGGTGATTTACCCCGTGAAATGCGGAGCATATTTCACTGGGGTGTGCCAGATGTGATTACCTGGAAGGTAATGCCGATTTGCACGCGGCATTTTTAGTGCCCTTGGCTATTTTCTAAATCCTCTTTGCCTTGCGCCTTGTGCCTCATGCCTTTCTTGTTATTTATCTTGGTCCGACCCCGTTTTCCATTTTCCGACAGATGGAGTCAAAAGTAGACTTGATCCCTTTACTCCAAATAACAATTTATTCTCCCTGTCGTAAGAGTTCAGAGCAAGGCCGCTTAATTATGAAGGTTTTTTGTCCCCATTGAACTGAACAGTATGCACACGAAGTTCACAACTGCTGCTCAGGGATGGATGACCAGAAGCGTCCGATTTGATCTGCAGAGCAACATTGAAATCCCTAGTGACTGCATCTGTGCGGATTTCCACCTCTTCGCTTTTCTCGGGTTCAATCAAACTTGACCCATCAGATAATTTGAGTGGATAAGTGAGGCCTTCTAAAACCAACTCAACTTCTGTAACAACACCCGGGCGAATACCTCTATTGAAAACGAGGACAGTAATTGAATTGAATTCGCTCGAAAGGTAAGAAATAGATAGATTACAACACCCTCCCCCATCACATTTCGAGTGCCTTTGGGGTGATGATGCATTATGATCCTCGAAAGGAGAAAGAAGATGAATGTAGTGTTTATCTCGCCGAACTTTCCACCAACATACTACAACTTTTGCACATCCCTCCACCAGGCAGGCGTGACCGTTCTGGGCATTGGCGATGCTTCCTACAACGAACTGCGTCCTGAACTTCGCGAGGCACTGACGGATTATTACCAGGTTCCAACCATGACCCACTATGAGATCCTGCTCCGTGCTTGCGGCTTCTTCACTCACAAGTATGGGAAGATCGACCGAATCGAATCTCACACGGAGTTTTGGCTTGGGGTTGATGCACAGCTGCGGGAAGACTTCAACGTTTTCGGCCAGAAACCGGACGATCTGGAAATCAATCGCCACAAGATGGGAATGAAACAGCGGTTCATCGAGGCAGGAATACCTTGCGCGCAAGGGATACTGGCTACAAGTTCCGAAGAGATGCGAAATTTCGTGGGACGATACGGATATCCCATCATCTTCAAACCGGATCAGGGCGTTGGCGCCGCGGGTACCTTTAAAGTTTCCAGTGACGAACAGTTGGAGGCTGTCTTTGAAAACATGCCGGAAGGGTATATGGTCGAAAAGGCTCTAAGTGGCGATCTTCTCAGTTTTGACGGCCTGACCAACCGCCACGGTGAGATTGTGTTTTGGACGGTTCACCGTTTTTCAGCTGGCATCATGGAGACTGTTAGCGAGCGGCGTCATCTGCACTACTATTCTTTTCGAGACATCCCCGCCAGACTTGAGGAGTTGGGAAGAAAGAGCGTTTCGGCCTTCGATGTGCGGGAACGTTTCTTCCACATTGAATTCTTCCGAAAGGATGCCTCAGACTACTATGCCTTGGAAATAAACGTCCGCCCGCCGGGAGGATACAGTGTGGATATGATGAATTATGCGTGTGATATCGATCTCTTCCGCTGGTGGGCCGATCTGATCGCCTGCAACCGCCGGGACTTTAGTTTTGAGCGGAAATATCACGTCGCTCATGCCTCTCGGCGTACCGGCATCAAATACCGGCTGGGTCACGAAAAAGTGTTGGTCGAACTTGGCCCCTTGACCGTCGCGCACATGGAAATCCCCCATGCGCTCAGCGAGGCCATGGGCAACTATGTGTATCTCTTGAGATCCCGTGACCTGGAAGAGGTCTTGAGGGCAATCGCTACGGTTGAAGAGACTGGTTAGACTAAGCTTCGATCAATATCGCCAAGCCCGTCAAAAAAGGAGTGTGCAGTGGTGAACCGCAGAGGCCCTCATTGATTGCAGGGTGCAATCAGATGCCTTTAGCATCCTCTAAAAGCCATGGCAGGATATCCGGTAGACGTGCCTGCCAGGCCTCTTCATTGTGGAAATGATTATCAGCCACAACGTAGCGGAGTTCGTGATCGCCGAGTCCGAGGTTTTTCAAATGGTTATAGAACTTCATGGTCGCTTCGATGTAATCCAGATAGATATCGTAATACCAATACCGTTCGAGCGATCCGGTATCCATGTAAATTTTGCACCACTGGCAAGTGGGACCGTTCCATAAACGGAAGATCTCGCCGTCGGCCCACATAATCGAAGGGGAAACCGCGCCGATCCGCCCGAAGATGTGCGGGTTGGATTTGCCGAGTGCGAGACTCATCAAACCCCCGAGGCTAGATCCCATTACCCCGGTCCAATGGGGTTCCCGAAGAGTTCTATAGTTTTGGTCAACGAACGGCTTCAGGTGATTGGTCAAAAAATCGGCGAACAGCCATCCTCGCCCGTCGGCTCCTACAGCAGCATCTGGCCAGGGAACATATTCCGCAAAGCGGTTAGGCAGGTGATCGACAGCGACGATGATCCAAGGCCGGATGCGACCTTCAAGGATGAGCTGATCCATGGTTGTGTTTGCACACCAGGTATGATAGATCGCGGATTCCGGATGGCTGAAGACGTTTTGCCCGTCCATCATGTAAAGCACCGGGAAGCGCCGCTCCGGCTCTAAAGAGTAGAGAGCCGGCGTATAGATGCGTAGTGTCCTTTTCTTACCTTCCGGGTAAGAGTAGAAATCATGGAGAATTCGGATATCGCTCATGACTGCTTCATCAAGACTTGATAATCATATAAAGGGTTTAGTGACGCTACAGTGGTGTATTGGTTCAGTTGGCCTGTGGCAGGGTGGTACTGTTCAAGCGTGACATTTTCCTTCGGAGCGCTTCGCTAACTGTCACTACGGCCCGACGAGCCGTTAGAAGAAAGACACCTCCGTTTCCAGAGAGAAAATGTTAAGGTTCGCTAGGAACAAAACAAAGCCTTAGCCCGAATAATTCATGAATTGGCGTTGCGAGACCGCGAAGACGGGCGTGCCACCTGATAACCGTCCCGCGGTACCGCGGGATTGGATCCGAGGCGTACCTGAACGGTACGTCGCAGGGGCCGACTACCCGAGGACAGCAGGAAGGACGGCCGAATCCACGGTCGCAGCAGGTGATTCATGAATTATCCGGGCTAGGTAAGCTTAGGCGAATCTTTGCAGTATTGCAACCGTCCCATTGGAAAGTAATGTAACTCTGAGTTTTGTTAGCAAAATACTGGAGTGGGTCTTTTTTACGCAGCAGTTGGACCAACTTATTAAGAATTCTTTGTTATGACAGAGATATGCCAGATGTGATTACCTGGAAGGTAATGGAGGTTTGCGCGCGCCATCTTTAGTGCCCCGAAAAACTCTCAAATGATTGATAGCCTGTCCCCAATCTACAATCTTCTCTATGCCCTATGCTCTATGCTCTATGCTTCCCCCATCTCACATCCTG
>CAMYLW010000214.1:5504-12406 GCA_947259475.1 Thermodesulfobacteriota bacterium | reverse complement strand
TGGTTTTGAAAAAATGGTGCGCGATTACAAGAGCACTTTCCGGCAATCGGTCCAAGGCTGCGTGGGGGGCTACCCCCCTTCGCAAATCCGGGCTTGCGGGAGATTATTTTTGTGGACAGCCGCAGTAGCTGCGGCGAGGATCGGCTGGATTGAAATGGGGCATTTAAGCGTGCGGTTTGCTGGGGTATCGGTAGGTATTCGCCAAGGCAGGATAGTCGATTGTGAGGACTGTTTGGCAGTCAGAATGCTAGCGTCTGTTGGGTATGGAGTTGGGAACGAAGTACAGAAAAAATAAAAGGACCCATGATTACTCGTAAGTCCTTGATTTAATTTGGCAGTCCCAACGGGACTCGAACCCGTGTCTTCGGCGTGAGAGGCCGATATCCTAGACCACTAGACGATGGGACCGCAATGCCGAGTGATATGTTATTAGTTATCAGTTATAAGTTAACTGTCGTAGGAGAAAGATATTCGGAATTATGTCTCACAATTGATAGATGTGCAGAATAGCGGCTGATGTTTTTCCTATAACTAATAACGGATAACCAATAACGTTTAACACCAATGGCTGGGGGAGGAGGATTCGAACCCCCGTAGCATGAGCCAGAGTCATGCGTCCTACCTCTAGACGATCCCCCAACGAAGGAAGAAAAATAGACCATAGATTCACTAAAGTCAAGGGGAAAGTCGCTACCCAGCTAGCTGCCAGCTGGGCGCAAGCGCCCACAAAGTGCTTGACAAAGCAAGGGCTTTTTTTATACTTACCAGTTCAATCTTTACGAAAGTAAAAGTTTAGGAGATGGTGATCTTTGAAAGTTAGGGTGGATGAGCTTCCAGATTCCGGTAGAGTGGTGCACTTCCACGAAACTGATACCTGGTTTTCTTCCAGAATGCGTTCTGGAGAAGATGCGGGTGAAATAGCCCTGGCCCAACCCATTAACGTTGATCTGGAGCTTGTCCCAGAGGCGGAGCAGATCAAGCTGAACGGGCAGTTGCACGGAGCAGTTCGCCTTAGGTGCAGTAGATGCCTGCAGGATTACGTCCTGAAGTTAGATGAGCCCGTAGATTTGCTGCTGCTGCACCCTTTGTCGGCAGGTACTCCGGAAGAGATTGACCTTCGACCTGAAGATCTGGACAAGGGATTCTTTGACGGTGTCACCATAGATGTAGACCTAATCGTCGCTGAGCAAATCTTCCTGGCGCTGCCGCAGCAGCCGATATGCCAAGCGGATTGCCAGGGACTCTGTTCCGGTTGCGGTGCAGACCTGAACCGTGAAGCATGTAAATGCGAAAAGAGAGAGACAACTTCCGCCTTTGATGTACTTCGATCTGTGAAGCTAGAAAAATAGACAATTCTTAGCCGCGTCCCAGGCGGCCTTTTTAGAAAAGGAGCGTATCGGATGCCTCTTCCTAAGAGACGTCACTCAAAAAGTAGATCAAGAAAGAAGAGAACGCACTACAAGCTCGAGCCGCCGTCGCTCTCCCTTTGTTCTCAGTGCAACGAACCCAAGTTGCCGCATCACGCATGCCAGAGCTGTGGAGCGTACAAGGGGAGGGAGGTTCTCCAGACAGAGGAGGAGAAGTAAGCGACCCCGACGGTTTCTGGAGGTAGTCTCCAGCCGTTTATTTTTTTGCTTAGAGTGCGGACCGGACGGTCCGGTCCGAGAGGAATTAGGGGTAAGTATGAAGGAGGGGCTATCGTGAATCGAAGCATAATCTTAGGAACAGGGTCAGCGGCTCCCAAGAAAATTCTGACCAATCAGGATCTGGAGTCCATGGTAGACACTTCAGACGAATGGATTTCCAGTCGTACGGGAGTCAAACAGCGCCATATAGCAGAGGACGGCGACACCACTTCTTTACTTGCCGCAGAAGCGACCCAGCGGGCTTTGGAAATGGCAGGGGTAGAACCTGAGGAAGTGGACATGATCGTGGTGAGTACCACTTCGCCGGACATGATTATGCCCAATACAGGTGCCTTGGTGCAAAAGCATCTGGGGGCTTCCAACGCTTTTGGTTTTGACGTTTATGCGGCTTGTGCCGGTTTCGTCTACGCTCTGACCATTGCGGATAAATTTGTGAGAGATAAGCCGGAGAGCAAGGTGGTAGCCATCGGAGCCGAACTCCTCTCTTACATTACAGACTGGCAGGATCGAAATACTTGCGTGCTTTTCGGTGATGCTGCAGGGTCTGTTGTGCTTAGCGGTACTAATGACGGGGACCGAGGCATTCTATCTTCTCACTTGCATTCGGATGGCCGTCTTTGGGAATTACTTCATATCCCCGGTGGGGGGGTTGTCTATCCTCCTAGTGCAGAGATGGCTGAGAGACGGGACTATTGTATTCGCATGCAGGGCAACGAGGTGTTTAAGCATGCGGTCCGTTCCATGGCTGATGTGGCCCAGGAGGCTCTGACCGCAAACCAGCTTGGACCGGATGATATTGACCTTTTCATCCCACACCAAGCCAACATACGGATAATGAAAAAGGTAGCGGAGCGCTTGGAGATTTCTCCTGATCGGGTTTATGTGAACATTGAACGCTACGGTAACACTTCATCCGCGAGTATTCCGGTGGCCCTGGACGAGGCTAACCGAGCCGGCCGCCTCAAGCGGGGAGATCTAGTACTGTTGGATGGATTTGGCGGTGGATTTACCTGGGGAGCAGTGATTTTGCGTTGGTAGGGGGGTCTTCTTGACCGTCGCGCTGTTCACCGTTTTGTCTACGAGAGGAGGTATTAAGTGGACTACTTTTTGACCGAAGAACAGCAAATGATCCGAGAGATTGCGGCTAAAATCGCTACAGAGAAGGTCCGTCCAGTGCGCGCTGAACTCGCTGAGGGCGAAGAATTCCCTTGGGACATTATGAAGATCCTGGCGCAGTCGGACCTCTTTGGGATCTATCTGCCGGAAGAGTACGGCGGTTCGGGAGGAGGGGTTCTCGAGAACTGTCTGGCAATCGAAGAAATGGGTCGGGCGTGCATTAGCGTGGCCACCACTTTTGCGGCCAGTGGCCTGGGGGCCTATCCCATACTGCTTTACGGCAGTGAAGAGCAGAAACAGAAGTATCTCTCGCCTATCGCCAGCGGCGAAAAGCTGGCGGCATTTGGGGTAACAGAGGCCAATGCCGGCAGCGACGCAGGGGGCATTCAGACCACTGCCAAGCGTGATGGTGACCATTATGTTCTCAACGGAACCAAGCAGTGGATCACCAACGCCGGAGAGGCCGAGATTTATACGGTCGTCGCCATGACAGATCGGACCAAAGGTGCCAGGGGAGCAAGCGCGTTTATTGTTGAGAAAGGAGATCCGGGCTTTTCCTTCGGCAAGAAGGAAAAAAAGATGGGTCTCAGGGCCTCGGCCACCAGAGAACTCCTTTTCAACGATTGCCGCATCCCCGCAGACCGACTCATTGGCCGGGAAGGCACGGGTTTTATCATCACTATGAAAACATTTGATGTGTCGCGGCCGGGTATCGGCGCCCTAGGGGTGGGTCTGAGCCAAGGAGCACTGGACATTTCGGTGGAATATGCCCGCAAGCGGGTGCAGTTCGGCAAGCCCATCATTGCCTTTCAGGCCGTGCAACACATGCTCGCAGACATGGCCACGGAAACGGAGGCCTCCCGCGTTCTGGTCTATGCCGCAGCACGGTACATTGACAGTGGAGCCAAAGACATTTCCAAGATATCGGCCATTTCTAAACTCTATCCAACCGATGTTGCCATGCGGGTAACCACCAACGCTGTGCAGGTGCTGGGAGGCTACGGTTATATGCGTGATTACCCTGTGGAAAAGATGATGCGTGATGCCAAAATACTGCAAATTTATGAGGGGACAAACCAGATTCAGCGCAACATCATCGGCCAGGAATTGAACAAGGAATACGGCCGCATGAAGGAAACCTTCTTCTAGGTGGTTAACCGGTTATAGGCACCAATAAATAGTTTCAGGCATTTTAGACACTTAATTTCTTTGGAGTTCCCTCATGCATATCGTTGTTTGTATCAAACAGGTTCCTGATGCCAAAAACGTCCGCATTGACCCAGAGACTAATACCCTGGTGCGCCAGGGTGTGGACAGCATAGTCAATCCCCACGACTGGTATGCGGTGGAAGCTGCCTTGCTCCTACGGGATGAATACGGCGGCAAGGCAACAGTAATGACAATGGGACCGCCCCAGGCTGAGGAGGCGCTCAGAGAAACCCTGGCGTTGGGTGTGGACGAGGCCGTGCTTCTAAGCGATCGGGCTTTTGCTGGCGCGGACACCTGGGCCACTTCGTTGACTCTGGCTCGGGCTGTCGAAAAACTAGGACCGGTGGACCTGGTAATCTGCGGTAAGCAGGCCATTGATGGTGACACTGCCCAGGTAGGTCCGGGACTGGCAGCGCATTTAGATCAGCCTTATATACGAGGTGGTGCAGATGGCACTGCCAGCGGTGGTTACTGTGGTAAGGGAAATTGGTGACCCTAGAATGCCTGGGCTCAAGCACAAGATGAGGGCGAAAAAACTGGAAATTCCCACCTGGGGTGCGGCTGACTTGGATCTGAATCCAGAAGAAGTTGGTTTGCAAGGCTCTTTCACCCAGGTAGTCAAGGTATTCAGTCCTCCGCCGCGTAGCGACCGAGAGATGATCACCGGCGAGGTGGAGGAGCAGGCTGAAAAACTATTTAAGCTGTTAAGGGCGGGGAAGGTACCGGGTCTATGAAGGCCAAAGTTGACAAAGAAAAGTGCATAGCTTGTGGCGAATGTGTGGAAGTTTGTCCGGTTGAGGCCATCGAGATAGTGGACGAGATGGCGGAAGTGGATGACTCCTGCAACCTCTGCGGCCTCTGCGTAGATTCCTGCGATTATGAAGCCATTGACATGCCCGAGGTTGATGCACCTGAGACCGAAGACCTGGAGTCCTATAAAGGCGTCTGGATTGTTGCTGAGCACCTCAATGGTGAGGTGCACTCAGTTTCCTATGAACTCCTGGGAGCCGGCAGGACCCTGGCTGACAAACTCGGAGTGGAACTGGCAGCAATACTGATTGGAGATCAGCTCCAAGATGCTGCTCAGCAACTCATCGGCTACGGTGCAGACCGTGTTCACCTGGTGGAGCATCCAGCCCTTTCTCCTTTTAATGACGAGTCCCACTCCCAGGTACTGACGGAACTTATCCGACAGAAAAAACCGGAGATTCTCTTGGCGGGGGCGACTGCCATGGGGCGTTCGTTTATTCCCCGGGTGGCTGTAGCTGTAGAAACCGGCTTGACGGCTGACTGTACCGGACTCGATATTGGCGAAGATGGACTGCTGTATCAGACCAGACCGGCTTTTGGCGGTAATGTTATGGCTACCATTCTCTGTCCAAACCGTCGGCCGCAAATGGCTACGGTCCGGCCCATGGTAATGAAAAAGCGGGTTTTCGACGAGCAGCGCCAGGGAGTGGTGGAACCGTTCACTCCCAGTCAAGAGGCCATTACCTCCAGGGTAAAAGTGCTTGATACCGTAATCCAGGAACAGGAAACAGCACGTCTGGCCGAGGCCGATGTGGTGGTCACTGGTGGCCGGGGCTTACAAAAAGCTGAAAATTTTGATGTCATCGAAGAGTTGGCCCTTCTACTGGATGGTGCTGTTGGCGCTACCCGAAGTGTGGTGGATGAAGGGTGGAAGGCTTACAGCCACCAGGTGGGACAGACAGGCAAAACGGTTTCTCCCAAACTCTACATGGCTTGCGGCGTATCAGGAGCCATCCAACATGTGGTGGGTATGCAAGGCTCTGAGATCATTGTGGCTGTTAACAGAGATCCCGAGGCACCCATTTTCGACATTGTGAATTACGGGGTGGTGGCGGATCTCTTTGAATTTCTGCCTGCATTTGTGAAGAAAATAAATGAAAAGCGAGGAGAATGAGAAAATCGCAAATTCCAGTATTTTAGGTGTCAGGTGTCAGGTGTCAGGAAAAAGGAACATAGACGCTGAAACCTGAACACTGAAACCTTAGTCATTGCGGGGGAGGGCACATGGCTGAAGACAGCAAAAAGGTTGCGGTTGTTACCGGAGGTTCACGAGGAATCGGTCGTGCAATTATCATGGCTCTTGCTGAGCCGGGCTTGACAGTGGTTTTTAATCACTTCGATCCACCTGAGGACACGGCTGCTGATGAAACCATCCAAATGGCACAGGACAAGGGTTGTGAGATCGAGGGAATACGGCTGGATGTCGCCGATTATAAAGCGGTGCAAGAGTTTATTGCCGGCGTGCTGGACCGTCATGGGCGTGTTGACATCCTGGTCAACAACGCCGGTATTACAAGGGACACCCTGCTGATGCGGATGAAAGAGGTGGATTGGGATGCGGTGTTGGCGGTGAACCTCAAGTCCGTTTTTAACTGTACCCAGGCGGTTGCACGCCAGATGACCAAGCAGCGCTACGGTCGGGTTGTGAACATAGCCTCAGTAGTGGGGGCCATGGGCAACGCAGGTCAGGCCAACTATGCCGCATCCAAGGCTGGCATCATGGGCTTCACCAAATCGGTGGCTCGGGAACTGGCAAGCCGGAATGTCACGGTAAATGCAGTGGCGCCTGGTTTTATCGAAACTGAGATGACGGCGCAGCTTCCCGAGAAGGCCAAGGAGGCCTTTCTAACCCAAATTCCCCTGGGTCGTGCGGGTCAACCTGAGGATGTTGCCCAGGTGGTGAAATTTCTGATTTCAGAAGAGGCCTCATACATTACGGGGCAGGTAATTCATTTGAATGGTGGGATGTATATGTGAGCGCCTAGCATGCTAGGCGCAGGCATGGAGCATAGGGCATGGAGGAGGGACATAAACCGCTTCCAAGTACTCCATGCTCAATAAAATGCTGGGTGGGCATCACACTGCCCACCGCTTGAAATCTATCAACTCTAGTTGAGGATT
>CAMYLW010000214.1:0-5466 GCA_947259475.1 Thermodesulfobacteriota bacterium | reverse complement strand
AACTCTAGTTGAGGATTGAGCAATGCAAAGACGGGTCGTGGTTACGGGTTTAGGTTTGGTGACACCGTTGGGAATCGGTGTAGAGGAGACCTGGTCTGCCCTAGTGGCTGGCAAGTCAGGGATCAGCCGGATTACCAGATTTGACGCCACTGACATGGCCACCCAGATTGCCGGGGAGGTTAAAGAGTTCAAAGCGGAAGACTATGTCTCCCGCAAGGATCTCAGAAGGATGGACATATTTACCATGTATGCTCTGGCGGCGACTCGAATGGCGGTAGACGATGCCAACCTGAATATTAACGGCAACAACGCCGATCGGGTTGGAGTTATTATCGGCTGCGGCCTGGGTGGTCTTACAACCATTGAAAAGTATCATCGGATTATGCTGGAGCAAGGACCCAAGAAGATAAGCCCTTTCTTTATTCCCATGATTATCGCCAATATGGCTCCAGGTCAGATTTCCATCTTTTTTGGAGCCAGGGGGCCGAACGTCGCCATTGAAACGGCCTGTGCCGCCGGCACTCACGCGGTAGGTGACGCCTTCAAACACATCCAACGTGGTGCTGCCGATGCGATGATTACAGGAGGTGTGGAGTCAACTGTCACAATGCTGGCCATAGGAGGTTTTAACGCTATGCGGGCCCTCTCAACCCGCAATGATGAGCCGCTAAAGGCGTCTCGTCCTTTTGACCGAGACCGAGACGGTTTTGTTCTGGCCGAGGGCAGTGGCATTCTCATTCTGGAGGAACTGGATCACGCCCTTGAACGCGGAGCCACTATCCACGCAGAGATAATTGGCTACGGCCTGACCGGAGATGCCTTCCATATTGCAGCTCCGGCACCGGAAGGTGAGGGGATGGCCCGTTGTATGCAGATGGCCGTCGATGATGCTGGAATTAGGCCCGAGGAAGTTGACTACATTAATGCACACGGCACCTCCACCGACTTGAATGACAAGTTTGAAACGCAGGCGATAAAGACCGTTTTTGGAGAACACAGTTACAAGCTGGCTGTTAGCTCTACCAAGTCCATGACCGGACACCTTCTGGGAGGTGCGGGTGGGGTGGAGAGCGCTATAGCCGTGCTCTGTGATCTGGACTACGTCCCCAATGTTAGCCGGAAAGCGGAGGTAAGAACAGTGCTTTCCAATTCGTTCGGTTTCGGCGGCACCAATGCCGCCCTGGTCTTTCGTCGCTATGAAGTCTAGAATAATATTCCTCCTGGGAGAGCGAACATGAAAGTCATTATCGGGAGCGATCACGCAGGTTTTTCAATGAAAAGCCAGGTCAAAACCGTGCTGGAAGATATGGGACATTCTGTGGAAGATGTGGGCTGCCACAGTGAAGACTCCGTTGATTATCCAGTCTACGGCAAGGCTGTGGCGGCCGGGGTCGCCAGAGGTGAATTCACCAAAGGCATTCTTGTCTGTGGCTCCGGCCTGGGTATGTCCATGATTGCCAACCGCTTTGTTGGTGTGCGTGCAGCACTGTGCAACGATCTTTACAGCGCTGTTTTAAGTCGACGACACAATGACGCTAATCTATTGGTAATGGGGGGGAGGCTTATCGGGGCCGACCTGGCGGCTGAGATTGTTAGAACCTGGCTGGTGACTGAATTTGATGGCGGGCGTCATCAGGGCAGAATAGCGCAACTGGACGAAGTCTAGCCCGGATGGACGGCCATATTCTCGGTCGCAGCAGGCGATTCATGAAACATCCGGGCTAAAATTCCCCATCTGTCATTTCTCGTTTAGCATCTCTGATTAACACTTTCCATTTTGCATTTATCATTATACATTGCGAAATCCTTCGTTATTTGCTATCTCACCAATGAAAATGCGAAAGGGGAAGTGTCGGTGGTGAGTGACTCCACCGTTTGCAAAGAGGGCCAGCATGTCAGAACTGGAAACAATAGATCCACAAATTGCAGAATCAATTAGGCTAGAGGAGGAAAGGCAGCTTCAGAGGCTGGAGCTCATTGCTTCGGAGAATTTCGCCAGTCCTGCAGTCAGGCAAGCCCAGGCGAGCGTCTTGACCAACAAGTATGCTGAAGGTTATCCCGGTCATCGATATTATGGCGGCTGCGAATTCGTGGATACAGCTGAAAGCCTGGCGATCGAACGGGCAAAAGAGTTGTTTGCTGCTGAATATGCCAATGTTCAGCCTCACTCCGGTTCACAGGCCAACATGGCGGTGTACTTCTCGATCTTGCAGCCCGGAGACACCATCATGGGTATGGACTTGCGCCATGGAGGTCATCTGACCCATGGCAGCCCCGCCAATTTTTCCGGCAAACTCTTCCGGGTGGTTTCCTATGGGGTAAACCGGGAGACTGAGACCATCGATCTGGAAGAGTTTGAACGACTGGCCAGGGAACACCGACCCAAACTGGTTATTGTCGGAGCAAGCGCCTATCCGCGGAGTATCGACTTTGGTTTTTTTCAGAGAGTCTCTGAAGAGATCGGCGCTTATCTGATGGTGGATATGGCCCATGTAGCCGGCCTGGTGGCTGCTGGGCTTCATCCTAGTCCTATCCCACATAGTGACTTCGTGACTTCCACCACCCACAAAACTCTCAGGGGACCGAGAGGGGGGTTGATTCTTGCCAGGCAGAACCACGCCGAAAAGCTCAACAGAGAGATTTTTCCAGGCATACAGGGAGGGCCTCTCATGCATGTTATAGCTGCAAAAGCGGTGGCGTTCAAAGAGGCTCTAAGCGTCGAATTTCGTGCTTACCAGAGACAGGTGGTGAACAACGCCAAGCGGTTGGCGGCAGAGTTGTCTGAGAGGGGTTTTCGTCTCGTCTCTGGAGGCACCGATAACCATCTGATGCTGGTAGACCTGAGAAGAATTGGCTTGACCGGGGCCCAAGCTGAGCTCACTTTGGACCAGGCCTGGATCACGGTTAACAAGAACAGCATTCCCTATGATCCGGAAAGGCCGGCTGTAACGAGTGGCATTCGGGTCGGCACCCCGGCAGTGACCACGCGAGGAATGAAAGAAGAGGATATGGCAGTAATAGCCCAGTTTATTCATCAAGCGTTGGCGGCTGGTGGTGACCCTGATATCATAGAGCGGGTTCGCGACCAGGTTGCCGATTTCTGCTCGCAGTTCCCTCTTCACAAACCTGTATACGAGAAGGAGGCGAGCTGAGTTATGACGCGACCGAGTTGGGATGCCTATTTCATGGAGATTACCAGGCTTGTGTCTCAGCGTTCCACCTGCCTCAGGCGTCGGGTAGGAGCCGTGCTGGTGAAAGACAAGAGAATACTGGCAACCGGATATAACGGCGCTCCATCGGGCTTGCCCCACTGTCTCGATGTCGGTTGCCTGCGGGAGAAGAATGATATCCCGTCTGGTGAACGGCACGAACTCTGCCGCGGTCTGCACGCCGAACAAAATGTTATTATCCAAGCGGCTCGCCACGGCATACCAATTCAAGGTTCCACCCTCTATTGCACCACGCGGCCATGTGTCATTTGCGCCAAGATGGTCATAAATGCTAATATTGCCGTTGTCTACTTTGAAGAAGGGTATGCGGACGAGCTTTCCGACCAGATGTTCCGGGAGGCCGGAATCGAGTTGAGTATCTGGAAATCACCTGCCGGAGGTGAGGAATGAAATGCCAGTTTTGTGATCACCCCAAGACTCGGGTGCTTGACTCCCGTCCCGGAAAGGACAACAACCACATCCGGAGACGACGGCAATGTTCTGAGTGCGACGGACGGTTCACCACCTTCGAACGGCTCGAGGAAAACCTTGCCCTGGTGGTCAAGAGGGACGGCCGGATGGAACCCTTCGATCGAAACAAAATGCTGGCCGGCCTCAGACGATCGTGCACCAAGCTGCCGATAGCAGAAGACCATCTCACCAGAATAGCGGGACTCATTGAAAACCGGATTCAGGAAAGCCGGCGGCGCAAACTTCGCAGTCAGGTTTTAGGAGATTGGGTAGCAGCCGCTTTGCAAGAGATCCATCCGGCAGCCTATATTCGCTACAGCATGGTACACCGGCAGATTCATGATCTCCAGGACCTACAGAAACTCTTGGATGAGGAGTTACCCTAGTCAGGATATTTCACCACAAAGTACACAAAGATCACCAAGGAAGTTTTCTCAATAATATGACCCTTTGAGCTCTTCGTGTTCTTCGTGGTTTTCTAGGTTGTCGCGAAACTGGACAAGACTGGTTTTAAACAAATCGCGGCTAAGAAGCGGAAACAGTGACCAGGCAAGGATCTTTGACAAAAGAAGATGAGCAGTTCATGCGATTGGCCCTGCGTTTAGCTGGTCGTGGTGTAGGGTACACTTCTCCCAATCCCATGGTGGGTGCGGTGCTAGTCAAGAACGGCCAGGTTGTGGGGAAGGGGTATCACCGCAAGGCGGGCACCCCTCATGCCGAAATCCATGCACTGCAGGAAGCTGGCAGCCAGGCGCAGGGCGCCACCCTGTATGTGACCCTGGAGCCATGTAATCATCAGGGACGAACTCCACCGTGCTCCGAGGCTATTTTGCGGAGCGATGTGGCTCGAGTGGTTGTTGGCTGCAGTGATCCCAATCCTCGAGTTAGCGGTGGCGGGGCGGATTATCTCCGATCACAGGGAATCCTCGTCGAAGAGGGGATTCTCGAGGACAAGTGCTTTCGACTCAATGAACCGTTCATCAAGCACGTCACCACTGGCTCGCCTCTGGTGGTTGCCAAAGCGGCTGCCAGCTTGGACGGCAAGATTGCTAGTCATCTTGGTGACTCCCGCTGGATTTCCAATGAGCGCTCACGGCGATTTGTCCACAGGCTGCGTCATGCAGTGGATGCCATATTAGTGGGAGTTGGAACTGTTATTTCTGACGACCCTAGTCTCACCGCGCGTCTTCCAGGAAAGAAAGAAAACAATCCACTCCGGATTATCCTTGACACCCACCTGAGAATTCCGCTTGAAAGTCAGGTTGTAAGTCAGGCCAACGAGGTTCCGACCCTCATAGCATGCGGACCGGAACCTTACCAGAAGAGAAGGTCTGCTCTCGAAGCGCGAGGGGTGGAGATTTTATCGCTACCGCTGGCGCGGGGACGTGTTTCTCTGTCTGCACTTATAGAACATCTAGGCAGTCGTGACATTACCAGTCTTTTGGTGGAAGGTGGGGCTGAAGTTCACGGTGCTTTTTTTTATGACAATCTTGTAGATAAGGTGTATCTTTTCTTTGCGCCAAAAATCATTGGTGGCAGCAGCGCTGTGCCTGTGGTAGGAGGCATCGGGGCTGCGAGCGTGGCTGACGCTTTGCCTTTGAGGGATTTGAAGCTTCGCCGCTTCGACGATGATATAATGGTAGAAGGATATCTGAAAGACTCAGCGCTGTTTAAATAAATTTGAACTAGCCCTGGTTCGGCGAGTACTTTACGATAAAATATTTCGCTCAGAGCCAGTTGGCACTTCGTCGGAGTGATGGAGTATTGGAGTGCTGGAGTGTTGGGA
>CAMYLW010000213.1 GCA_947259475.1 Thermodesulfobacteriota bacterium | reverse complement strand
TACTCGAAGGCTGGTTCACACGCATGGTGTGAAAGTGGGCCACTTCTGGGAAGAGGTCCGGCCGGTCGCAATAGCGGCCGATAACGCCTCCACCATAACCCAGCACGCCCACGATGCCGCCGTGCTTCCAGTGTCCTTCCTTGTCCACGTAGGATTGTTCGAGCAGGCCTAAAAGGTCCTCACACATGGGCTTCCTCTCGGCTATCTGTTTCACGTCCGAGACGAAACTTGGCCAGGGCCCTTTTTCCAGCTCATCTAGCAATGGGGTCTTGTGTTTCAATGCCATTCCGTTTACCTCCTTAAACAACAGTTGTAAAATAGGTCTTTGTCTGGCAAATCGGATTACCCTCAATCTGGGGAGTCTCACCTCCTCTCTCATAGCTGCTATTTAAAAAATAACGTTTCAGTTCGTATGAAATACGAATAATTGCGCTCATTTGGTTTAGGTGGGGGAAATGAGAAATGTACTCCATAGTGCTATTCGTGAATCAATTCACTCAGTGAGTTATGTTTGTATAAACCGTCTGCTGAATTTTGTCAATCAAAATAAGATTGTGGAAACAACCAGGGGGGCAACGTGGACGGATCTGTGTTGCAGGTGCAGCCGCCCTGCTCTCTCAGATACTGATAATCACCTCACCCGTAAAGATGCTCTGACTCAATAGTACCCAACAACGTAGGCTGACCAAGTTGGGTGGGCAGATCGGCGCAACCCCTGGTCAAAGCAGGGGAATTGCCAGTTGAAGACAATGGTAGAAGCCGGTAGTTAGGGACTGAAAGAGGTTGAAGGATATAGTATGGAGATCGACCCTGAGAAATCAAGTTGACCGTGCTCTTTGGGTCAATCTCGTAAATCAAACCCGTAAACTGCGTTTCAATGTAATCGGGTTTGATCAGCAAAAATTCCCAATGATGAACCTGCTAGTTCATCCCTTCTTCTTCTTTGCTCACATCGGCGTGCTCGGGCAGCAAGTAAAGGGTGGTGCTGCCACTGGACCAATATTTCAACTGGCCATCATTGACCATCTCATTGATGACTTTCTTAGCAGCACGCATTTTCATATGAGGAACGGCCTTGCAGAGCTCGTTAAAGTAGTGCTTGGTCTTCCCCTTCTTCGATTTCATGAAGTCAATGATTGCCTGTTTCTCTTCCTCGCTCATGCTTTCCTCCTTGAGGGGTACTAGAAAGTGTAAAATGAATAAGTGAATCAATTCACTCAATCTTCTTCTATAGTCCGGAGCCAGCTCTTTGTCAATAGAAAAAGCGGGGGGGAAAGGTCACCAATATTTGCTGTTGTCCCCACTCAGTATATATAATATAAAAGGTTGCGCCTGCGATAATTTAGCGGGACACGAAAAGGCGGAACAAGCGAGCGGTTATTTTTCTGGTATCGAGAGAAGCACATGTCACTCAAAAAGCACCTGGATGATTTGGAGAGCTTTCGCGCCACCAACAATGAAGAGGGCATCGCCAACACCTGCTTCAAGATAGGGGATATCTACCTGCAGAAGGGAAAGTGGGATGAGGCCAAAGAATACCTGAGAGAGGCAAAGGCCATCTGTGGAAAACTGGGCAGCGCGGAAGGATGCGCCCTCACCGCTATTGGTCTGGGAGATATTTACCGCAACATTCAAAGTCCTGAAACAGCTCGTACTCATTACAAGCAAGCCCTTGATTTTTTTGAAAAACAAGAGGACGAGAAAAATATTGCCAATCTGATGGCGAGATTGGGAGAGCTGGCCAGAGATCAGGGGGATTTGTCCCAGGCCCTGGAGGCTTTCAGCAGGGCCAAGGATATCTGCCAGGTCCACCAAGACCAACTTGGGATAGCCCACTTCAACGAAAAAATGGCCCTGGTGTATCGCGACCAGGAAGAATTTGAACTTGCTGTTGAGAGATTTGAGGACGCTTTAAAGTATTATGAACAACACCGGGTGGCGGATCGACTCGCATTTGTGCTCACAGGATTGGGTGAGTTGCAGTACAAGGCTGGACAGCCCAAGAAAGCATTGGAGCGTCTGAGCCAGGCCCTAAATCTATACCAGAAGCTCGGAGCGCGGAGACCCTTAGAACTGGTGACGGCGGAGATAGCTGCCATTGAAGCTGCCTTGGAGGATGAGAAAAAAAGTGTGGATAAGCGTTGAGTATCCCCCCTCCCCTTCCCTATGTATACTGTATTGGCTTCACCCTTGACATGTTATAAGGAGGTAGTTAGGGTTGCCAATTCAAAGAACAGATTTCAGTGTTCAGGTTTCAGGGTTAGCTTTTGGCTTTCTTGTTTTTCTTCCCTGACATCTGACACCCTAAAACCCTGACTTTATTGCATACGGAGTAAATGATCATGGAAGAAAAGAAGAAAGAGGAAGTTACTGAAGATAAGGTCTTTCGCGCCTTGAGAAAGCAGCTCTTAGCCACGCCCTATTCGGCTCCACTTCACTATAACTTGGGCCTCGCTTATGCGCGGAGGGGGCAACTGGACGAATCAATTACATGCTTCCAGCAGGCCATAGTTTACGACCCTAAACTGGTGGAGACGTATATCAATCTGGGAGGAATTTACCTGCGCAAAGGTAATATAGAGGCATGCATTGAGGCCAACCAGAAGGCACTGGAGATAAACCCCAACCATCCTCTAGCTCACAGTAATCTCGGGTTCGCCCTGATCCAACAAGGAAAACTGGATGAAGGAATGGCCGAGTACCAGAAAGCCCTGGAGATTGATCCCAATCAAGCTGCGGTAAGGGCAAATCTTGGAGGTGCCTATTTTCAAAAACATGACCTGGAGTCTGCGATTAGGGAAAATCTCAAGGCGCTCGATTTGAATCCTAGCTTTGCTCTGGCCCATAACAACTTGCTTCATGCATACCGCGCCAAGGGCGACCTAGAGGCAGCCAAAACCCACTGCGAAAAGGCAACCGAGTTGGGCTTTCAGGTTAACCCCGAAATAGCAAAAGAGCTGGGCTGCGGCTAGTGAGGGAAGGTGTATAGTGACAATTCAGTCTGAAAATAGCTATGTAATCCTTAAGTATACGGCAAGATTAGAAAATGGCGAAATTGTCAAGGGGGATCCTGAGGAGGCCTTAGCCCATATGGAGTTCGTAACGGGCTACAATCAGGTAATTCCGGGTTTGGAAAGAAGGGTGATTGGCTTGTCCCAAGGAGATGAGGTGGAAATCACCGTGAGTCCCGATGAAGGTTTTGGTCAGTACGATCCCGGCCTGATTCAGGAGAAAACTTTTGCGGAATTTCCGCAGGGGAAGAACCTGGAAGAGGGTCGCTGGGTCCGGGCCATCAACCCGGAGCACCGGGTCACCTTCGGGTACCTGGTATTAGAGAAGAAACCTGACAGGATCGTTCTTGATTACAATCATCCACTTGCCGGTAAACCCCTTATCTACCAGGTCAAGGTGGAGAAGGTCAGAGAGGCGAACCGGGAAGAGCTGGAGATCCTCAGGCCTTGTGAGTTCGGGGAGCAGGGGTCGCCGCCTACGGAGTAGACGGAAATTCGAAATTAGGATTTCGGATTTGCCGTGGGAGGCGTTAGATCCTGATTATGCTAGCCTGGGCATGAATGTATGGAACTTTTGCAGGGGTTGAGTGTAGGACCACGGAGCTATGGCAAAATTAACTCCCGAAGAAGAAAAAAAGAAAAGGGACCTTTTTGAGGCCATGTCCCCGAGAAGCCAGAAGCGCATACTGAAGAAAGGGTATGAGGAATGGGACCCTTTTATGCTGCCCAAGGAGCCGTTGGGCTACAAGTTAAAGCAGGAGGCCAAAGGTGAAAAGACTACACTGGACTCCGGCCATGAACTGCACGAGAGATATTTTTCTGAGCATAGGATTCCCGACTACTCACCCGAATATGTCAAGGGAGTCTTGGAGATATCGCAGGGCCTTTTCCGCGGTCAAGATCGCTACCAGGGTATGTATGATTTCAGTTGTTGGTATGAAAAGTGGCGCAAGCAGCATGAAAAGGAAGAATAGTTTAGTTTTTTAATGCTAACCTGTGTAATGAGTTGAATATTGAGTGAGGTTGTATGATATGAGTAAATATATGATTCACCCTCTGGTCGTGGGCATTAATGAGACTGATCAGGGAATCATGACTTACCAAAAAGGTTACGGCAAGCGTATCTATCTACCTATCTATGTGTTCTACCTAGAGGGCAGTGATCAAAAAATCCTGGTGGATACCGGCATGGAGGAATTCATGGTTCCCCCAGGGGCTGCGGAGGACACCGGTTTGAAGATCATGGAGTTTGAGGAGGCCCTGGCCACGGTAAATCTGAAGCACAACGATCACTGCGAAAACACCTACAAATGCACAAAGGCCAAGGTTTATGTGCAGCAGGCAGAACTCGATTTTTTCAAGTCACCCCACCCTCTCGATCACCGCTATTATTCTGACCTGCTGGACGAATCAGAGGTAGTCCCCGTGGAAGGCGATACGGAAATTGTTCCCGGGGTTCGGGTTGTATTGACGCCGGGGCATACCCCTGGCGGCCAATCCGTGGCGGTGAAGACCGATGGGGGAACTGCGGTTATTTCTGGTTTTTGTTGCAATGCTGACAACTTTCCAAGCGTGGGACCGGCGGTGACTCCCGGTGTACACCTCAATGCCATCGAGGCTTATGAGAGCGCCCAACGCGTTAAAGAATTGGGCGATATTCTGATTCCAATCCATGATATTGAGATAGGACGTAGTGGAAAGATTCCGGCCTGAGGAGTGGGTCAAGTGATGGAAGGGAATCCCCCACGAAGGAAGAGAGGACGTAAAAAATACGACTGTCACTGTTGCAGTGCAGAGCAGCAGTTTTGCTGGACTTGCGATTGCGGCTTTGAGATCTGTCTTCCTTGTATGCAGGAAAATCAGTGGGGCGTCAGCGGGAACTCTGTGACCTGGGTTTGCCCTGACTGTGGTGAGTTGCGAGGTATTTAACTTGGTCCACTTCATTCCTTTAACCCTGCCGATAAGCCATGACCTACCCCACAAAATTCTTTAGGCTGAATCAGACTGGCTCATTTCCTGAAGTTATCAGGACTGTAAATCACTGTATTTCTCAGGGAGAATCGCTTTTTCGCTGGCAAGGCCCGCAGACCTCCTTTGCCAACCCCGGAGATCTGTTTTGCTCCGCAGAAACGAGCAGCGCAAGCCTAGATGTGTCTGAGTCTTTGCGGCTCTCAGAGCCTTTGATTGAGCAGCTTTCTGCCCTCAAGCCCGGGCGTGCCGCCCTCCTTTGGGACAAATCGTTTCTCTGGGGGTACATGGCGGTAAGCGCTTTAAGAGACCTGGGGTTCGCCTTTGATTTGCTTACCTCGGTAACTGTAAGAAACCAAGCCTTGAACAATTACCAGGTCCTTTTTGTTCCTGGTGGCTGGGCCGGTTTAAAGAGTGAAAGCTTGGGGGTCGATGGGCGGGAAGAGCTCCGACGTTATGTTAGCAGAGGCGGAGCGTACTTAGGAATTTGTGGCGGTGCCGGGCTTGCTCTCCAGGTGGACGAAGGGCTGGGACTTTTACCGGTTACCCGCAAACCAATGGCTGACAGGCTGCCTAATTTCAGCGGCTCAATTCGAGTTCGTCAGGCAAGCTCTCATTCTCTCTGGTGGGGTCTTCAGGGAGAGGCACCCTTTCAAGTCTGGTGGCCGTCTCAGTTTGATCTCGTGAAACCGGAGAAAATTCAAATACTTGGACGATACGGCAATCCGGAGAGCGATTTTTGTGTATCTGATCTCAATGTCTGCGAAACTGTGGCGGCACGTCTTGAGTGGGAGCAGTTGGAAAAAGCCTATCAGATCAACTTGAACCCTGAACGTCTCTCAAATGAGCCTGCAATTATTGCGGGAGAGTATGGTCAGGGCCGCGTGGTACTTTCATATCCACATCTGGAGACCCCTGGTGATGTGGCAGGAAATATGGCCCTCTTTAATATCTGGCACGATTTGCTGTCCTCATCCGTACTTGAATGCCCCGACGATTCAGACGGGAAGAAAGTAGCA
>CAMYLW010000212.1 GCA_947259475.1 Thermodesulfobacteriota bacterium | reverse complement strand
CATTGGGCCCGATCAGTCCCCTGATCTGGCCGGGTTCGGTCTCGAGATTGTAGTTGTTGACAGCCCGTAGCCCGCCGAAATCATGGCTCATATTATTAATCTGAAGCAGTGGCATTTTGTACCCGGTCTCTACGCTAAATGTCCCAAAGATGTGCTCTGGCGGTTTCGTCTTGTTAGCCGACCAGCGAAATAAAATTTCGGATTTCGGATTTCGGATTTCGGATTGAACAAATAAAATACAAATCGAAAACTAAATTGAAATTCCGCAATCCGCATTCCCAAATCCGCAATCTGTAATCTCCTACGTTTTTTCTTTCGGTCTAATTAGATTCATCACATTGAATTCCTTAAAGGCGATCAACCCAGTGGGCCGGTAAATCATCACCAAAATAAGCAGGAGAGGGATGATGATCCACTTGAAGATTTCCAACGGCCGCAAAGCCTCACCGAGAAGACTCAAGCTTACGGCGCCGACAATGGAACCGTAGATGGAGTTCAGGCCGCCAAAGTAGACCATGGCCAAAACCTCAGCGAGTTTCTGGATACCAAAGGTACTAGGGTTAACATACCGGAGCACGTGAGCAAACAGCCCGCCGGCAACACCGGCCCAAAAGGCCGCGAACAGGAAGGCCACAACTTTGGTGCGTCTGGTGTCGACGGTCATGGCATCCGCCGCCATTTCGTCGTCTCGAACAGCATTAAGGGCTTTTCCCGTGGTGGAGCGAACAAAATTGTTGATAATCCATACAGCGGCTACGGTCCACATGAACATCGTAGGCAAATCGACATAATTGGGCTGGCTGCTCAAGCCTCGGGGCCCGCGGACGAATTCCAAGTTCTCGATTATACTCTTGATGATAAACATAAAAGCCAGGGAGATGATTGCCAGATAGTCACCTCTGGTTCTGAAGGAAGGAACTGCGATAGCAATCGCACCGATAGCAGCGACGAGTCCGCCCAAAATCAGGGCGACAGGGAACAGAAACGGCCCCAGGAACTCAGGAAGAAGAGCAGATCCGAACACTTTGTCGTCAACAAAGAAAAGGAGGGTGAAGATCGAAGCAGAATAGGCGCCCAGGGCCATAAACCCGGGATGAGAACATGAGAACTCTCCCATGTAGCCGTTGATGACGTTGAGGCTCAAGGTGACAATGACAGCAATGAGAGTGAGCTTGAGGGTGAGGAGCCGGTAACCGCTGATGTCAGCCCATAAATGCAAAATACCGTACAACAGGCCGAGGTGGATAGCCACAGATACAGCAGGGGATACCTTAAAAAGCCAGCCCGCTAGTCTATTCAATACTGGACCACACAGCCGCGGGACAATGATGATTGGCAAAATATATATCAGCAACAAGAATGCCAAGGTGCCGGGGATAAGGAGAGGCTTCTTGAGAACAGTTACGGCGCCAAAAAGTGCCGGAATTTTGGGCAACCCCAAGAGTTCCGTGAGCGGATCGCCCACAAAACGTTCAAGCAAGACCGCCACCAGGATGCCACAGAGCCAGGCCAGCAGGGGAACCTGAGAAAAGGAATCCCGGATGCGGCCTGAGAGTGTCTTCTTCTCGGGCAAATTGTCGCTACTTATTTCCACTACCAGTTCCTCTTTATTCTGGAGTCGCCCTCGCATTTCCCAGACAAGGTGAAGCTGCTCAGCTTATAATCTTAGACGCGCACTGTAAGGCTCTCCGAAAAAGCCGTGGGGTCTGAAGGTCAGAATTAGTAAAATGATTGAGTAAGCGATGAAATCCCGTAAAGTCGACGGGAAGACCATCGCTACAAAGATCTCAATGAATCCGAGTAGAAAGCCAGCCAAGCAAGCCCCAAGAATGGAGCCTCTTCCTCCCAGAATGGCAGCCACAAAGGCCTTCCAGCCGAATATAACCCCCATATAAGGGTCCAAGACAGGATAGGCCACCCCGAAGAGTATCCCTGCCACCGCTGCCAGAGCAGAACCGATGGCAAAAGTCATACGCGCTATGTTGTTGATGGGTACTCCCATAAGGGGAACAACCACGTAGTCAAAGGCCATCGCTCGCATGGCCATTCCCCACCGGGTCTTGCGCACGAACAGATGAAGAGCATACATAAGCGCAATAGAGACAACAACGATCATGATCTTTTTATTGGTGACGAACACACCTCCCAGGTCGTAAGTGGTCGACTGGATCAAGGCAGGAAAACTTACCCGTCTGGCCCCGAGAATGGCCAAGTTTCCGGTCTCCAGGATGATGCCGATCATCAGACCGGTGATTGCAGCTGAAGCTCTCGGTGCTTCTCTCAGAGGCCTATAGCCCACCCGCTCCACAATCATGCCCACGAAGGAGGTCAGAAACATGGAAATGAGGATGGTCAATACCAGAATCAACCAGTTGGGTAGTGCCAGGGCTCCCATGGAAGCCAGGGACACCAGCCCGGTGGCAACCCCGAAACCGATGTAAGCTCCAACCATAAAAATGTCGCCATGAGCAAAATTGAAGAGCATCAGGACGCCATACACCATGGAGTAACCCAGGGCGATCAAGGCATAGAAGCTACCCCACTGCAGGGCGTTGATCAGGTTCTGCAAGAAATATGTCACCACATGCGCTCCTTGTTCGAAGCAACTCAGATCCCCCGCAGGTCTGACTGTTCGGCTCAGCCTTTCGGCAGCGAGACCTGTCGACGAGGAGTTCGGCTGCCCGCGGCCGTGAGCTCGGGCCGAACGGAGGCTCACTCGAAGTCCTCAGGTCGGATTGCTCACGGCTGGAACCCTTCTCCCTCAGCATACCGGGGTCCAAGTAGCTGTTTTAATTCCCTGTCTGCGGCATGGGGAAAAAGGGCCTGCCCTGTGAAGTGTTTCATCTCATTCAACAGGGAAAAGGCGAGGGGGGAGTGAAATGTTCCCTTGATCTTTAAAGAAAACGAGGCCAGGGCTCTTGGCCCTGGCCCGCTTCCTTCAAACTATTTGTATTCACTGGAGTTGAGATTTCTTTCCAGCAAGCTTTCGCTCGCAACTCCAGTCTACGGGCAGACAGATTTGAAAAACTCGAACTCTCCTTTGTCGTTAATCTGAACAATGACGGCACACTTCAGTGGGTCGCCCTCTTCGGTGAAGCTCATCTTACCTGTGATGCCGTCAAATGCTTTGATCTTGGCCAGAGCGTCACGAACACACTGGCGGTCCTTCTCAATCTTGCCGGTAATCTTGCCACAATTCTCGATGGCCCGCTGAACAAGGCGCAGTGAGTCCCAGGTCAGGGCGCCCACATCGTCGGGCACGTACCCGTAGGTCTTGTTGTAACGATCGATAAAAGCCTTGGTGGCGCCCGTAGCACCGGCAGCAGCATAATGGGTGCTGAAGAAGAGGCCGTAACAGTCTTTGCCGCAGAGTTTCACGGTCTCGGCCGAACCCCAACTATCACTGCCGACGATGGGTTTGTTCCAGCCCAATTCGTGGGCCTGCTGCACGATCAGAGCCACCTCATTGTAGTACTGTGGGGTGAACAGTACTTCGGCACCTGAGCGATTGATCTTGGTCAGCTGGGAACTGAAATCTGTGTCTTTGGTGGTGAAGCTTTCATAGGCCACCACAGAGCCCGGGCCATGCAACTTTTCCCAAGCTTCCTTGAAAAACTCAGCCAGCCCTTTGGGATAATCACTTGCCACGTCATACAAAACCGCGGCTTTGGTAAAATGGAACTCCTGGGTGATGAAATTGGCCAAAACCGGCCCTTGAAAGGGATCGAGGAAGCAGCCACGGAAAACAAAAGGACGATCTTTGGTAGTATCCGGATTTGTTGACCAGGGGCTAATCATGGGTGTTTTGTAGACGTTGGCCACGGAGCCTGCAGGTACCGCCTGTTTGGAGGACTGAGGTCCGACAATAGCCAGAACTTCGTCCTCGACAATCATCTTGGTTGCAGCCTTTACCGCCGACTCAGCCTTGGACTCGTTGTCTTCAATGACCAATTCGACCTTGTACTTCTTCTTGCCAACCTTGAGACCACCGGCTTTGTTGATGTCCTCAAGCCACATCTGGGCTGCGAACTTTGAGCCCTCTCCCACTTTGGGGATATCCCCCGTCATCGGGGCATTGAGTCCGATCTTGATGGTTTTTGACCTACTCCAGATCGAAGGCGCAAAAACAAGACAGATCACCAGACACGTAACCACAAAAACGAGTCTCTTCTTCATCGCCATCCTCCCCTTCTTCATTTAATGTGTTGATTTAGTAGCGAAAGTACAGCTCAACTGAAAAGCCAAATGTGGGACTTCCAGATCAGAACATGTGCTTTCAAAATAATGGGGATCCTAAGACTTGAAACAAATGTGAGATTTTTAGCATAGAGCCAATACTTTTTCAATGATTTAATTGAGAAAGGATATTAGATAGCGAGCAGAAAGCAGCCCCGCGACGAGCTTCCCGAGACAAGCTCGGGACAGGCGGG
>CAMYLW010000211.1 GCA_947259475.1 Thermodesulfobacteriota bacterium | reverse complement strand
ATTTAACATCTGTGAAATGTCCAATGATCAATGCGAATTGCGAAATGACCAATGATTGGTGAGCAAATGAGTGATTTGAGCAAAGAGCGGAGAGGCATTTATGAGGATCCTACGGAAATCGATCCCCATTTATGGAGCGAGCTTCTGTCTAAAGACGTGAATGAGGTATGTGCGTACTCCTCTGTCCGTTATGATCAGGTTCAGGGCTGCTACCAAATTCCATTTCTAAACCAGACTTACGGATGTTATCCTGAGGCGCGCTTGATTGAATGTCTTGAAGACGACGGGCCAAAACGACTTTCCTTCCAGTTTTATCTTGTCTTGTTAACTTATCTTCTTCGCGCTCAGCCTATCGGTTTGACTGGCCGGATGGTCACAGGAAGTGAGATCAAGGGGGGAGACTTTTTTTTCAGAGGGCCTCATGCTCTGTTCACCCAGCCATTGGAAAAACGCTTCGGTCATGATGCTCAAACTTTTCTTGAAGTAGGGTTGCGCCTCGGCGGGGCAGAGACTGATTTCGGTGATGTCTCTTTTCGACTTTGGCCTCTGCCAAAAATTCCCCTTGGCTACATTCTTTGGCTTGGAGATGAAGAATTTCCGGCAAGGGTGGTAGTGACGTTCGACGGTTCGGTGGAGGAGCAGTTGCCTTTGGATGTTATCTGGGCTCTTGTCAATCAGGTGGGCGGAGCTCTCTTAAGGGAAGCTAAGAGTATATCCAGCTAGCAGCAAGGCACCATTGGGCAAGTGCTTGACAGAACAACTCCTTCTTGCTAACAAGCTCGATTTAAACCAGGAGGCGATAATTTGGCGAAAAGAAAAATCCGGAGAAAAGAGCTCAAGAAACCTGATGAATTCATAACGTTCGGCAGCAGGATCATAGCCTGGTGTCAGGATAACATACGGATTGTCGTTGGAGTATTGGCGTCCGTTGCTGTTCTCATCTTAATCATTAGTGCAGTTTTTCTGTTTAAGGCCAGACGGGAAACAAAGGCCAGAGGTCTGTACGAGGAAGCTCTTTCTCTCTATCAGGTCGAATCCTCCGGCAGTGCTGGGGCTATAAATTATTCGATGGCAGCGGCGAAGCTGGAGGAGGTAAAACAACGTTACCACTCCACTACCGTGGCGACCAACGCCCTCATAGATCTGGGAAACATCTACTTCCAATTGGCTGACCACGAAAAAGCAATCTCCTGCTACACTGATTTTCTCCAGCGCACAGATGTATCCCACCCTCTCTATGACCAGGCTTTGGAGAGTTTGGGAGAGACTTATGAGGCCAAGGGATCGTGGCAGGAAGCCGTAGAAGTTTATCAGCGTTTAGCCAGTGAGGGGACCCCGGGATATCAAGCTCAGGCTCAGCTTTATCTTGGCAGGGTCTATGAGGCCATTGGCGATCAGCAGAAAGCAATGACCCATTACGACAACTACCTTAATGAAAACCCGGCCCTCATATTTGGAGAGTGGATTAGGATAAAGCTTAGGCGCTGGAGACAGGCTAAAGAACAGGGGTAATTGGTTGAATCGAGAATTAACCGGTACAAAGGTGAGCATCCAAGGCCATGGGCGGACAGGGAAGCAAGCCCATGGTTTTTTGTTTAGAGTCCGTGGGGTAGCCGAAACCCGCGGCTTTTTTACTGAACCCAGGATCAATATCCAGGAGCAGACCATGACTCGAAAGTCAGGCTGCATACAACCGGGACGACCTCATGATATTTTAGTAGGCTTGTTGCTGCTAACTGTCGCAGTGACCATGTTTGTGGGTTCAGGGATTCCTGCCCAAGCCCAGTCGCCCTTACATCCCATGGAACTTCCCCCAGAACAGGTGCTGGAATTCGCCCATCATCTTTTTTCCGAGCAAGAGTACTTCAGAGCTATTGGAGAGTACCAGCGCTTTCTTTTCCTCTATCCTGATAATCCCCAAGCACAGAACGCCGCCCTACGAATTGTTCAATGCTACTTCCGTGGTAAACGCTGGCACCAGGCTCTGGAAGCAGTAAATGCTTTCCTGCGTGACTACCCTCAGAGTTCTCTTCAATGGGAGGCTCGTTTTCTGAAAGCTCGAACTCTAGGTGAGTTGGGTCGGGGAGAAGAGGCCAGGAAGGAGTATGGGGCCATCATTGAAGATCAACCAGGAAGACCCTTAGTGGCAGAGGCCTGGTATCTTATCGGTCTCAGTTACGCCAAAGAAGGTCGTTGGTTGGAAGCTGATCAAGCTCTGAGCCAGGTGGGAAGTGAGGATTTGTTTTATGCCAGAGCGAAAAAAGTGCAGCAGATCGTAGCAGTGGAGTCAGAAGCAAAACGGAAAGATCCTTCTCTGGCTGGTTTTTTGGCAGCGCTCTTACCCGGTGCAGGTCACCTTTACTGCGATCGACCCCGTGATGCAGCCATAGCATTCGTATTTACCGGTGCATTTGCTTGGGCCACGTATGAGGCTTTCAACCAGGACCATGAGGGGTTAGGAGTAGGACTAGCTGTGGTCACCGCTGCTTTTTATGGTGGCAATATCTACAGCGCTGTAAATGTGGCTCATAAATACAATGATCGGGAAGAACAGCGACAGCAAGAACGTCTTGCCCCCTACGGAAAGATCAGTTTCGATCAACCCCGAGCGCCTTCGGTGAGTTTGTCGTTGAAATTTTCCTTTTAAACCACTGTTTTGCTCTACAATCTATGAGGTGGACGAACCGGTTAGCTTAGATTCTGATTGATAGGGAGGACCTATGATATACAACGAAGAGTATGAAACCATGCCCAGGGAGGCTCTAGAGGCTATTCAGCTGAGACGACTGCAAGAAACGGTTGCCAGAGTGTACAACACAGTTCCCTTTTACAAGAAGCGATTCGATGAGATTGGGGTAAAGGTTGATGATGTGAATTTCCTTGACGATCTGCGCAGGCTGCCGTTTACCTACAAAGACAATCTGCGGGACAGCTACCCCTTTGGGATGTTCACGGTGCCCATGGACGATGTAGTTCGAATCCACGCCTCCTCGGGTACCACTGGGAAGCCAACCGTGGTGGGCTACACAGCCCGGGACATCCAGACCTGGTCTGAACTCATGGCGAGAACCCTCATGGCAGGGGGCGCCACCAGGGGAGATATGATTCACAATGCTTACGGCTATGGCCTATTCACTGGTGGTCTCGGCTTTCACTACGGTGCCGAAAAGTTGGGCGCCTCGGTGATCCCCATTTCAGGGGGCAACACCAAGAGGCAGGTGATGATCATGACGGATTTTGGCCCCACAATCCTCACCTGCACACCCTCTTATGCTTTGTTGATTGCCGAGGTGGCCGAGGAAATGGGGGTGGATTTTCGCGAATTCAACTTCAAGGCCGGCATTTTCGGGGCCGAACCCTGGTCCGAGCAGATGCGGGAGGAGATTGAACGGAAGCTGAACATCAAGGCCATGGATATTTATGGCCTCAGTGAAATTATCGGTCCGGGGGTTTCGGTGGAATGCATCGAAGCCCAAAATGGGCTGCACATTTTCGAGGACCATTTTATTCCTGAAATTATCGATCCGGACACTGAAGAGGTCCTGCCCTATGGTACTCCAGGGGAGTTGGTCTTTACCACCATCACCAAAGAGGCATTTCCAGTCATCCGCTACAGAACCCGCGATATCTCCGTTCTGTATCCGGAACCTTGCCGTTGCGGGCGGACCATCGTCCGTATGGGGCGAGTCCAGGGTCGCAGTGACGATATGCTCATCATTCGCGGCGTCAATGTGTTCCCCTCCCAAATCGAAAGTGTCATCATGGAGATTGATGGCATTGAACCTTACTATCAATTAGAGGTTGCTCGCGAGGGCAGATTGGACACACTCACTGTGAAGGTGGAGGTGAACGAGAATGTTTTTTCAGATGAGGTCAAGAATTTACAGAACATGGAACGTAAACTGGAAAATAATATTAAGGAAATGCTGAGTGTTTCTGCCCAGGTTAAGCTGGTGGAACCCAAGAGCATTCAACGTAGCGAAGGCAAGGCTGTAAGGGTAATAGACAAGAGAAAAATTTAGGCCAGTTTTGCCGGCTAAACCAAATGAATATAAGCCCAGGCAAGAGGAGGGAGATTATGAAAGTTGAACAGATCTCCATATTTTTGGAGAACAAGGCTGGAAGACTTGCGGAGGTTACCGGAACTTTGGGCAAAGCGGATATCAATATCCGGGCCTTGGCTTTAGCCGATACCTCTGATTTCGGTATTTTGCGGTTGATTGTCAACGACCATGAGAAAGCTAAACAAGTGCTCAAAGAACATGGGTTCACCGTGGGTAGAACCGAGGTCGTGGCGGTGGAGGTGGAGGACCGGCCAGGGGGTCTAAACAACATTCTGCAAATTCTTTTTGAGAACGGTATCAATGTGGAGTACATGTATGCCTTTGTCCAGCAAAGCGGCCAGAACGCGGTTATCATTTTCCGATTCGATGATATTGATAATG
>CAMYLW010000210.1 GCA_947259475.1 Thermodesulfobacteriota bacterium | reverse complement strand
CAACGAATAGAACAGCGCAGTACTAGTACTTTACCACAGATGAGATTGGCATTGTCAAGGGGGAAAATAACTTCAGGCTACTTGGGCTTCCTTTCGACCATCTGCCCATCCTCCAGTTGAAATAGCGCCTCGTATCCCTCAGCCTCCTCGGGAGATGAGATCATCATGCGGATCTCATACTTACCGCTCTTCAACTTTGGGTCTTCCTGCAGAACTCCCTGGACAACCAGGTAACATATTTTCTTGTGGATCGTCTTATTCGCACAGTAAACACTGTCGTTATATTGAAAGGAGATAATGTCTCCTTCCTTGGCGTGTCCGATGTGAACTCTCATGATCTACCTCCAAAGATAAATTTGAATCTAAGAAACGTGGTCCTTTGGCCAGGTCAGAGTTCCATGGCTTTGTCAGCAAAGATGGCTAGAGGTTTTGGAGTACTGGAGTCTTGGAGTATTGGAGTGTTGGAAAAAGCTAAACCCCCAAAATCAAACTTATATAAATCTTAGCATTACTCCATTACTCCACCTGATTCCCGTTCGAAGGAAAGACGTCTGAATCGCCTCTAACGGCAGTTCATACCCGGTCCCCTGGGTCTGGATTCTTCATTTGCTTCCACTTGCTGCACTTCTTATTTGATCATATGTGTAATGAAGGAGAAAGGGGTCAGACTTCTTTTTTCCCGCGTCGGGATAAAGGACCGCGAAGAAATATCTTCAAGATATGAGGCAAGGGCTTGTGTTTTGGATGAACGTGTCCGGAGAGGGCTTTGTGGTCGGACCAAGCTATCAGAGGGCGATTTAACGAATCGACTAATCGACCCCACATCCCAATACTAGCTTGGCCCGACCCCCTTAGACAAAACTGCAAGACGAAAGGGCGTCCCTTTTTCCAGATCAGGCCTTTCCTATTCTGAACATCTTGGTGCCACAGGTTGGGCATACGCCTTGAGTTGCTGGTTTGCCATTCTTCATAGTTATACTCTTGGCGTCCTTCATTTCTCTTTTGGCTCGGCATTTCATACAATAGGCTTGCATGTTTTCACCCCCTTTTGTTTCTGTAAAGTGTTTCTATCTCACATCGCTTATCTCAATCCAGCCGGTCAAGGTATTACAAATTCCAGCTCAGCCGCCTGCGATTCCGACAAACTGCTTCCAGCCGTTCCCGCCTGCTTGGCTTTCGTTTTTCGAACCTCGTGTTTGCTCTTTGAGGCGAAAACGAAGTCACGTGGCATGGGCTTCTTGGTCTTGAGAAGGTTTCGAGGAATGAAGATTTTATGGCCAATTGAGAGTTCGTTTGGTTCTAGCCAGGGGTTGTCCTTGGCCAAAACCTTCCAGTTCTTCTGGGAGCCTGTATACCATTTGGCTATAAGCGAGAGTGTTTCCCGTTCCCAGCGGACCTTGTGTTCGTAATACGATGTGTTTTTAGACGTGCTTTTTCCTGCCGGCTTTACCTCAGCGGAATTGCTGTCAGACTTAAAAAACGTCTTCATTTGTGCACATCCGCTGAAGATCAAGAGGATGGCTAAGCATACCAACCACTTGGATGTCGCCGGCCATCCTGAATACCTCATTTTATGCCCTCCTTGCTTGCTATGCAGTGGAGATGGATCAGATGCACACCCCTCGTTTGTGACCACTGTGGCCCTCAGAAAGCCTATTTTCTAAGAGAGGGAGATCTGATGCTCTTTACTGACGCAAGTTATATGCCAGGGAGGCTTTCCAGAAGTGTGTCCATGAATAAAATGGGATTGGAGTATGCTAACAGGATGATATTGCAGAAAAAACTGTAGTTTGGGGAAAATCGTATTTTTTAGGAAAAAAAGCGATTTTGGCAACCGCACGCGGGTCGAGGGCAAAGACGATTATGAAACCAGGGCCGGAGCTTCATTATTTTGGATATCCGGGCTAGCGAATCACCCTAAGGCCTGGCGAATTTCGTTTTCGTGAATACGTACATGCTCGTAAGCCCAGCGAATGAATGGTTCGAGCTTGCCATGGCCATGAAAGGCATGCAGACCTTCCCGGTCGAGGTCTTCTTCTGATAACTCTCTTACTATAGAGATCGTCTCTTCTCGTACTGCCCTGAATTGGCTGATTAGTTCATCAAGAGTAAGTTCGTCTAATTTGCTCGTTTGGGTGCGATTAAATCTTTCAATGTCAAAATCTTCCGGTGCACCCGAACCACCGGAGGCAATATTCTTGAAAAGCCAGTGCATCGAGCGTTCGATGGTAATAAAATGCGCTAAGACTTGTTTGGCCGTCCATTCCGCGCCGTCTTGATAGACTTGCACAGTAAGCTCTTCAGCCGTTAAGGATTTGAAAAAGGCGATGGAATCTTCACAACCTTTTTCAAGCTCCGCTATAATATCAGTTCGTCTGTCAGCCATGTGACATCTCCTGGATAATAGTTAATGCTGATACGTCTGCGAAAGCAGCTTGATTTTAGCTGTGGCTCAAAGCCAGCTTTTCAAACATTAACACAAGCCCGGTAGCAAGGGTATAGATGGATTCAATGTTGAGATTCTTTTCCGCTGTTGAATCGAAAAAAATATTGAGATTGGATTCGAGGCCATCTTCCGCCTCAGGCTTCCAGTAACAAATCAGAATCGGTATTTTCGGTAGAGGATGCAAGACAAGTGAAATATCAGAGGAGTAATGATTTTCTACTTGCCTGCCTTTGAAAAGGTGAATCATGTCCTCGAAAAGATCCGTATAGGTATCAGCAACTTTTTTTAAGGGTTTTTCGCATCTCTGCCCAAAAAGCCGATACCATGTCTTGCCGCCTTCCAATTCCCTGAATGGAACCCATTTCCCTGAAACAGATACTCCCGCACCATTCATAATATAGTTGAGTACTGGTATGGTTATCCATGAATGGACGTGGAGGTCAGTGGTAATGTTCCCCTTTGCATCAACACTAAAGTCCTTGCCGAGACACTTGATCGTTAATTTTTCATCAGAAAATTTCGCCCCCAATCTCTCTGCTGCTGCAGAAAGATCTATGGTGGTAATTTTTCCTTTCAACTGCTCCATTGCTTGTTCCGTTTCCTCTTCAAGGGTCATCTTACTGGCGGTTTTCCCACCATAGCGCTCAATTATCTCGCTCTCCAGGCTGGGGCATTCAGCAAGCTGTTTTTCACCCTTGAACACGGCAGCAGCAAAGGCCAAACATGTCGGTTCGTCGCATTTCCTGCAATTTGACTTATCGAGCAACTTAAAGATTTCCATAATATTATTCAGCTGAGCCATGCGGTAATTCTCCTTTCAGATCCCACATCCCACATCTCAATACTTACGGTTCACCAAATATATTCCTGTTCCGACGAGACCCAGTCCGACCCAAACCATCAAGGTAACGGGCTCTGATAAGATGATTGCCCCTAGGGTCGTTCCAAAGAGAGGGGCAAAAAAGGTGAAGGCGGCGAGATTACTAACCGCAAAACGGCTGATCATCCAGAACCATACAATGTAACTGAAAAATGCGACGACAAAACACTGATAGGCAAAGGCAGTCAAGACGAGCATGCTGAGTTGAGGACCTTGTAGATTTTCAAAAATAACCCACCCACCAGCCAGGATCGGAATAGAGTAGAGGAGTTGGGCGAAGAGGATTTGATAATGGGTCATGTTCCGGTCTTGGGACATTTTTTTTATGTATAAGGTTGTGGCCGCCCAGAAAATGGCTGCGGCCAACTCCATTAAATCCCCTATCCAGTAACCTGGTGGCAACTCAATGGAGTGGCTCCCAAAAACAGAGAGGATGCCCGTGAAGGCTAGCACCAGGCCAACTATTTTGGGAACGGTGAGTCGATCGTCTTTAAGAAGGAAATGTGCCCCGAGAGCGACCCAGAAGGGATGAGTGTAAAGAAAGATGACCGACCGAGAAGCGGTAGTGAAAGCCAGCCCCCAGTAAATGAACAGAAATTCTATGCCAAAGAGAGCGCCAATAACGATCCCGTGGATTTGGTCCTTTTTCTCGAAAGACAAAGTTAGACCATTGAGACGGGCGTAAAGCCATAGTAGACCACCAGCTATGACTGACCGGCTGGCAGCAGCCAGCAAAGGTGGGATGCCTTGGTTGCTAATCCTGATGCTTACCAGATTTGCTCCCCACAGGAAACAGATAAAGATCTGTAGGAGGCCGTAGGTCGGTGAGAGTCTCCCATTCGCTTCGGTGCCTGTATCTGCCACAGTTGTACCCAACTCCACACTGCAATTGATGTGAAAACGGTCAAGATGATTTCTGTGATCTTATTTGTATGAGGCCAAAGAAGGGAAAAAACAGGGCACAAGAACATTTCATATAGCACAAGAGCTCAGGATATGTCATGAGGAGTTTGGATAGGACTGTAATAGAGACTGATGAACCAATTTTTGAGGAAGGCACGAGCCCGGATATTTCACGAGTTGACGAATGAACGATTTGACCAATCGACTAATTGACTCAATATCTCACATCCCACAT
>CAMYLW010000209.1 GCA_947259475.1 Thermodesulfobacteriota bacterium | reverse complement strand
TTTTTGCCACGGGGGTGCTGGGGTTCGAGGAAAGCCCCGTTTTCCTGGAATGGCTGGTAGATCCATCTGCTGAGGAGGTATCAGGGAGAAACAAAAGGGCTAAAATAACGGCACAAAAGAGCAGCTGCAGGAGAACACAAAGGGATCTGCTGAATAGTTTCACAGGTTGGTTGGCGTTGTTTGCTATCACAGTCAGACCCTACACTTTCATATAGATTCATTGCCCTGAGTTCCCGAATGGCATCCTAAAAAGTATGACGTTCGAGATCGACGGATGGTAATATTAAGGTTTGAAGTATCAACGGTCAATAACAACTAGCTCAAGCTTGATTATTTCGTTCAAAGTCTCTGGCTTGCCGATGTGAAAAATACTGCACTGACTTGCCTTTTGAGACCGGTGTGGTTATCAGACAAGGTAACTGGGCTAACGAGATCCAGAAAACATAGTTTTTGTTACGTATTCGGCGAGAGTGCCGGGCACTGTAAGTAAATTGGAGTAATGGAGTAGTGGAGTATTGCAAAACACCAAATTCCAAACACCAAATCTCAGGGTGTCAGGTGTCAGGGAGGAGAAACAAAAATGCTGAAACCTGAACACTGAACACTGAAACCTCAGCTATTGTTATTTGGAATTTTTGGTCTCTCTAGTACTCCAAAACTCCTGGGTGTTTTAGTGATGGACCGTCGTATGTTTCTCAGGAAGTTCTTGGATTTAGGAAAAAAGGCAGCTTTTCTTCACCTCCTCGCTGGCTGCACGAATTTTAAAACCAGCGCCAGCCAAGCCGCGGAGGAAGCCCCACCCTCGCCCTTCAAGGACTACAGCCTGCGAGAACTGGCCCAAGAAAAACTCCATCACGGTGATGCTCGATTTGTTAACCCCTTCAGCAACAAAGAACATGGGAACATGTTACGCGTTCTCCACTGGAAACTGTTTAGCCAGAACCAGTTCAGGTCCTACTACGGCCAGGAGCAGGTGGTGCCGGTATCCATCGACTGGGAACCCATAAGAGATCACGGGAACCTATCGGTCACTTTTGTAAAACATGCCAGCGTCATGATTAAGGATCAAGATCAATATATATTAGTGGATCCGGTCTTTTCTGAAATCTTCCGATTCATCAAAGACTTTACCCCCCTAGAGTTTGATGTGCAGGAGATCCCCCGACCAGACCACGTCCTCATATCCCACGGACACTACGATCACTTGGATACCCGCTCACTTTCTTCTCTGCACCGGGACACCCATGTTATCAGTCCCCTGGGCTATGACGACATATTTGCCGACCTCAAGATGAACAATCGAACCCAACTGGACTGGTTTGGCACCTTTGAGTACGGTAGAAGAGAAATTATCTTCCTTCCATGCGACCACTGGACCATGCGTAACCCAATCGAGGGACCAAATACCTCTCTCTGGGGTTCGTATATACTGAAAACCGCCTCAGGGATGACAATCTACCTATCTGCAGATACAGCCTATTTTGATCGCTTCCAGGAAATTGGCAGTGAATTCTCCATCGATCTGGCCATCATTAACCTCGGAGCCTACGAGCCCCGCTGGTTCATGGCCGGTAGCCATATGAACCCCAGTGATACGGTTCAGGCTTTCAAGGAACTTGGAGCCGCCCGCCTCATGGTCACTCATTGGGGGACTTTCCGCTTAGGGGACGAACCAGTTTACTTTCCGCCCATGGAGATCAAAAGAGAGATGGAAAAAGAAGGTCTATCGGACCGGTTGGTCCATCTCAACCACGGTGAGACACTTTTCCTCTAGCCCGGATGTTTCATGAATCGCCGTCGCGAGACCGTGGATTTGTGAGGTGCATTATGAGATTTGATGCAAAGAACGTGTTTCGTGTTCTATTCCTACTGGTGGTCATTTCCGTCCTAGTGTTTCCAGACGGACAACTGGCCGCGCAGGAGCCAAAAGCCTCACAGCCTGCTACTGCTGAAAAAGAGAAACCTCCTGCAATACCTGATCTGGCCGATCTTATTCCCCTCGCTACAGAATTGTCTGGTCGTTTGGCCGTCCTCACCAACAAGATTGCTGCTGGTTTGGACGTATCTGAGATTGAGAAAAGCTTCTCCAAGATCCAAGAAAACCTGGGGAATTATTCCGCTCAGTTGAAAACACTAGAACCCTCGGAAGACTATCGCTACCCGAAGCTTGTTCAGCTCAAGACGGCAGTTGAGGTCCAAGCTGATTCGCTGAAAAAGGTCAGTAACGGGTTAACAGAGGAAATTCGGAAACTGGTAAATACGAGGCAGAAGTGGTTGGCGGAGCAGAAACAGTGGAAAGAATGGCAATCTGCACTCCTTAGAGACGAGCCCCTGACTGAAATCAAATCCACCTTTGCCGAGGCGCGAAAAACCATCGACGAAGCTCTGAATCTGATCGTGCAGAGGCTGAAGCCGATGCTGGCCGTACAGAAGAAAGTCGGGAATATCCAGGCTAAGACAAAAACCGTCGATGCTGACATAGATGGTTTGATCTCGGCCCTGCGGGGCGGCGTCCTGGTTGATTCGTCTCCTCCATTGTTCTCGTCCAAATATTTTTCTCAATTCAGCAGCGAGTTGTGGTACCGGATGCAAACAAGCCTGGATCAGGTATCCTGGTCTGGAAAGCCCTTCTTTGTCCGGAATGGATGGGTAGTTCTCCTCCAGGGTTTGTTTTCCCTTTTCTTGATCATTATTATCTTCCGAAACCGGCAGAAATTGCAGGACTCGAAGCGCTGGCGCTTTGTTGCCAGAAGGCCATTTTCCTCTGGAATATTTGTCGGCATTCTCGCCTTGACTTTTTTTTATGAGGGAAGTCCGGCTACCTGGTTTCTTGCGCTGCCGGTGGTTATCGCCATTTCTTTTACTCGACTCATAGCAGGCTTAATTGAGGAATCCTGGAAAAGACATTTTGTCTATGGCTTGGTGATCTTTCTGCTCACCACCAGAGTCCTCCAAATAATCGCCCTGCCACTTCCACTTTTCCGTCTTTACATATGCCTGGGGGCACTGGTTGGCCTTGTCTTCTGTCTGAGGTGGGCTTGGGTAAGAAGTCGTAGAGGAGACTCACCCTTAATTGTCTGGGGGCTTCGCCTGGGTTCTTTGTTTCTTCTGTTTGTTGTAATTGCTGAGGTCCAGGGTAAAACAAGTCTGGCTGAATACCTGCTGGATTCGGCGCTGAGGACGATAGCATCCATAATCGTATTGTGGCTGTTCATGCACCTAGTTCATGGAGGTGTGGAATGGGCCTTTAATAAATCTCTTCTTCGACGAGTCACACCTTTGCGCGACAACGCCGCTTCAATTACACAGAAGGTAGCACTCTTCTTTGACGTCATCATAGGTGCGCTCATGCTGTCTGCGGTCCTGGTGATCTGGAGGGTGCACAGCAGTACGGCCGAGGCCTTGAAAGCTATTTTCTCATTCGGGTTCACCCTTGGATCGCATCGGATTAGTGTGGGGTTGGTGGCTGCGGCGGCAGGCATCATTTATGGTGCACTTGTTGTATCCTGGATCGTCCAAAGGCTTCTCGTGGAAGAGGTGCTTGCCAAACGTCAGGTAGACCTCGGCGTCCGGCATTCAATTGGGCGATTGGTTCACTATGCTCTTATATTTATAGGCTTCTTGTTTGCGCTTCTAGAGCTGGGATTCGAACTTACAAAAATCACGCTCATTATAAGCGCCTTGGGAATTGGTATCGGCTTTGGTCTTCAGGGTATAGTGAATAATTTCGTCTCCGGTTTTGTTTTATTGTTTGAAAGACCCATTAAAGTTGGTGATTACATACAGCTTGGTGAGCAATGGGCCACGATCAAGAAAATTGGGCTTCGCGCAACGGTCGTGGAGACATTCGACCGGTCGGAGATCGTTGTCCCCAACAGCGATCTTGTATCAAATCAGGTAACCAACTGGACGCTTTCGCACCGCATGGCGAGGATTGTCATTCCCGTAGGAGTGGAGTATGGTTCTGACGTACCCCTGGTGAAGGAGACTTTGGAAGAGTGCGCCATGGCAAACTCCAAGGTTCTGAGAACGCCAGAGCCCCAGGTATGGTTCTTGAGGTTCGGAGAGAGTTCTCTCGATTTTGAGCTTCGTGTCTGGATCTCGAATATTGACGAGAAATTCCCGGTAACGAGTGATCTGCACCAGGAGATTGACCGAAGGTTCCGCGAAGCGGAAATCGTAATTGCGTTCCCCCAAAGAGATCTGCATGTGCGAAGCGTAGAGGAATCGCCTGGCTCAATCTTAAAGCAGCCTGAGGATCGGCGTCCCGATCTCGCAGTGGTCCCGGGGAAGGCGAAAGATGAGGAGGGCGAGCAAGACCAATAAAAAATGAACACCCTAGTCGTCATCGAACTCATTATCTTTAAAAAGAAAAAATGGATGTAGCCTCACCAATTTCCATCGGATACCAGCTATTAAAATTTAATGAGTTTGGTATATAAATGAAGGGTAGTGTGGATTACA
>CAMYLW010000208.1 GCA_947259475.1 Thermodesulfobacteriota bacterium | reverse complement strand
GACTCGAATCGCAACCTAGCCCGGATGTTTCATGAATTGCAGTCGCGAGACCGTGAAGATGGGCTTGCCACCGGGCAACCACAGGGGGTTGTACCTGAGGCGTACCTGAACGGTACGTCGCAAGGTGCGACACCCGAGGACGCCAGGAAGGACGCCCATATCCGCGGTCGCAGCATGTGATTCATGAAATGTCAGGGCTGTAGGTTGCTCCTACATAACTTGTATCAATTAACAGCATTTCTGTAGGAGCAAGCTCTGCTTGCGAAAAAGGCTAGCCTAAAAATTCCTGATCTTTAGATTGTAGATTTCGGATTTCGGATTGCGGAGGAGGGGAGACACGGGGACGCGGCGAACCTAATAACTAATTGCCTATACCCAATAAAGGAGCAGCGATGAAGCGGCAAACCATGTTCTTTGGCATTCTTGTTTCTTTTGCATTGCTTGTCTGGGTGTCGCCTCAGGCATCAGCACAGAACTACGGCCAGATACGCGCTTTGAAACGTAGGGCAGATACCGTAACCCACCAAAAGAGTTCTTTTGTCGCTCGGGTGCTAAGCTCATATAAGATACCGTATCAGACTACCGAGCAGGGTATCGTAGCGCGACTGCATATTGAAAATCGCTGGTATGATGTTAACCAGATTGAAATTGTTCCGGTAACGCGGGAGGTAGATGGAGGGTACCAGGTCATAGCTCACGAAATATTCTTCTACACCGAAGGCGAAATCCTACACCTGGTTTCAGCAGTCACCATTCATTAGGTTAACCCTTAAATAGAGAATTAGTTGATTCGTCAAATCGTAAATGGTAGGCGGTAAGCGGTGAACGGTATTCCACATCCCGCTTCTCACATCCCAAATCTACAATCTAAATTCTGCCCCTACCTCTTACAACAAATGACAGCGAAGCGTAGTGACCCAATGACGGCGCAGCCATATGACGCGGAGTCAAATCCGCAATCCGAAACCGGGAACCCGCCCGAAGGGTGGGAGTCCGAAGGACAAATCTCAAAGGTGTTCACTCCTCGCTGTCGCTCACTGGTTCGTCAAAGCGAAACTGTATCTCGTAGACACCATCCTCCAGACTTCTGTGGATTACATAGCCGGTTTTGCGGAAGACTTTCAGCATTTTTCGATTGGCCGCCAAGACGTACGCCATGAAGCCAGTCACGCCCTTGCTTCGGGCGATCTCAGTCAAGTATCGAACCAGAAAGGTTCCCACGCCCTTGTGCTGCATTTCTGAGCGGACCGCAAAATCAACTTCAGCAAAATTGGATTCGTTATCTAGAATATAGCGGCCCACTGCGATAATCTTTTCAGAGCCAATGTCCCCAACAACACCAACGATGGTCATCTCATTTTCATAGTCGATGTTTGCCATAGCTTGGGTGTCTCGATGGGGAAAGACCTTCATGGACGAGAGAAAACGATAGTAAATGTCTTCGTCAGGAAGAGAATAGAAGAATTCCTGCAGGGCACGTTCATCAGTCGCTTTGATAGGGCGAAACAGGATCTTGAGGTCAAGATCGAAGTTGTGGTGAGTCTCCCATTCCTCCGGATAGTACCTAGTGGAAGGGGGCGACAGGATTTGGTCCTCATACAGATAGCGAATGCGCTTGGCCTCCGCCAACAGCTGTTGGCGAAATCTAGGATGAGCAATGTTAATAAGACTCAGTGCCCGTTCTCGAATGGTTTGTCCATGCAAGTTAGCAATACCAAACTCCGTGACCACGTACTGAGCTGCAGCCCGGGTACCCACGACACCAGCACCGCGGCTGAGATGGGAGACTATCCGAGACCTCCTGCCATCTGAACTGGTGCTCGGGAGCACGATGATTGACTTGCCACCTTGGGAGCGCGCTGCCCCGACACTAAAATCAACATAGCCTCCTATACCACTGTAAATCTTGTGCCCCAGGGAATCGGCACAGACCTGGCCGGAAAGATCCACTTGCAGGGCCGAGTTGATAGCCGTCATCCGGTGGTTCTTGCTAATAACCTCTGGATGGTTGACATAGTCGCTGGGATGGAACTCCACTTGAGGGTTGTTGTGGACAAAATCGAAAAGCTTACGGCTGCCCAGGCAAAAACTGATGATGATCTTGTCTTGGTGTACACTTTTTTTCCTGCCGGTGATTATGCCTTTTTCCACCAAAGGCAAATAGGCGTCGGTAATCATCTCTGAATGTACACCAAGGTCTCGTTTGTCTGTTAGATGCGAGAGAACGGCAGTGAGGATACGACCGATTCCTACCTGGATGGTAGCGCCGTCTTCAACCAATTTGGCTGCATATTGTGCCATTCTTTCGGCCATGGCGCGACGTTCAGGTATGGGGGCTTCTGTGAGCGGTTCCTCGTGTTCCACTATGGCATCTAGTTCGCTCACGTGGATAAAACTGTCACCCAATACTCGCGGCATCTGAGGATTGACCTGAGCCACTACATATCGTCCACTCTCAACTGCGGCTTTGGCCACATCCACTGAAACCCCCAGACTACAAAATCCGTGCTCGTCTGGAGGGGATACCTGGATAACCGTAAGGTCAAGGGTGAGAACGCCATTTCTGAAAAGGTTAGGTGCCCGCGATAGATACACTGGGATATAGTCCGCTCGCCCCTCAAACACGGCCTCCCGCAAAGTGTCGGTAACAAAAAAAGTCTTAACCCGGCAGGCATGACGTAAGCTGTCCTGGATCAAGGGACTTGGGCCGAGGGCTATGAAATAGACTACTTCCACATCTACATATTGTCGCAAGTGGAAAGCCAGGGCGTGCACCAGATGTTTCGGGGTGCTACAGCCACTGCCAACAAAGATACGACAACCGCTTTTCAGATAGCGGCCAAAAGCCTCGTCAGCGGTAGTAATTTTGCTCTGGAAGGTGTGTTGCCAATCTTCAGTAAACATCCCTTGGTTGTCCTCTGCAAATCCAGTAAGTCAGCAAGCGCTTTTGGCGCAAGTCACATGTTGATAAAAGTATCGACGAGATTATAAGGCGGGTTACAGTATTGTTCAAGGGCTAGATAGTTGCGGCATCTTCAGTAGGAGGGATCCAGTTTCTTGTTCAGTTAGAGTCTGTTTCCCCGTCTCAATAGAACTTTAACTCTTTTCTAACTTCGTCAGTTCTTTACGCAAACGCTCAAGTTTTTTTTCGGCTTTCTCAATGATGTACTGACCATGTGGTTTCTGCCCAATAGGTTTGTTGCGTGTGGTTGTAATCTCTTGTTCTGCGGCCTTAATCTCGTCCTCAAGCCACTCTTTTAAAGACTTTTTCCTGTGCCTACTGCGACCAACACCATACAAGTCTGTTAGAATCTTCCGCATTTCTTTCTCCTCCTCACAGGAGACTAACCGAAACACTTTAAACAAGTAAAGACCCCTTAGCTCCCAAAAGCACCTGCAAATGCAAGAAGATTGCTCTTAGCTGTAAAAGGCTATCATTTTCTGCGAAAAAAAGCAGAGCCAGTGACTCCGCAGCGTTTTTTTGAAAAATGGATGGGATAAGGTGAGCGTGGATAACGCGCTTTTTTGGTGTAACCCTAGATATGGCAGCTGGACCTCGAGAGGTAAAGTGTAGATTAAAGTATGTAATCCACATTCCCAGTGTCTGAATGAGCATAAAAAAGCGGAGCCGAAACTCCGCAGTCTTCGTTGAAAATACATTACCCGCAAGTTATCATAAGTCCATATTTTCAAAGTAGCGATTCATCAGCACCAGAACCTCGTTGTTCGCCTGGTTTATGTTCTTTGCATGGGTATGCTCAACTGACTCCTTGCCTTTGTATCGATAACTCCTCTGGGCTTCTGTTCCGAACCCGGAAACGTGTGTTTCTTCAGCCGAGCCAACGAGGATTTCTGAATAATCTACCCCACTTCGATTAATTGTGACCAATACTTTCACTTTTGCTAAACAAACGCTACTGACCTCACCACCAGAACTAGCTGACTTGACTACCTTTCCTGTACTATCGGTCAGGTATTGTTCAATCCAAAAATCAGTAAGCGTGACTTTTATCCTTATTTTTGCATCGGGATTCATCTGGAAGAATTTGTGGCCCATGTACTCATTCAACATTCGCTCTAGTGTCGTGCTTTCCGTATGGCGATAGCCTGGATGACTACTCTGCTCCGGCCCTCTATCTTTTTCACAGGGCTTGATAATTCCATCTGATATCTTTGATTCATACTCGAAGGCCACAGTTTGCAAGATATTCGTATCAGTACCCAGCGTAACGTAATCATTGATGTCGGCTGTCATTGGAAGGTTGGAAGTCGTGGCGCAACCCAAAACGAACGCACCAAGACCTATGGCTAGGGCCATACTTCTTACTTTCCTCCTCATGATTTTCCTCCTTCATTCTAGATTGTCTCTCGTAGATGAGTGATAGTAGGAATAGTAGGAACGTGAACTGGTTTCATAGTACGAAAAAGATTTGACAATTGCAAACAGAAAAGAATTGTGTTTTTAAT
>CAMYLW010000207.1 GCA_947259475.1 Thermodesulfobacteriota bacterium | reverse complement strand
AAGTCCGCTCTTCCTCAGCCGTCAATGTGATTGGGGTGGCTTTTCTACTCATGCACCCCAGTATACTATGTACTTCTAATTTATGCAACTAAGTACTAGGCACTGCCAATAATCATCTGGAAATACTCTCGCGGTGCCTAGTCCTTAGTGCTTAGTGTCTAGTTCCAGCTGCCGGCTGAAGGCCGTCAGCTGGAAAAGGGGGCACCCCGATGAATAAGAACGACTGGCAAAGGCAAGTAGCTGGACATCGTGAAAGGCTCAGGGAGAAGTTTCTAAATCACGGCCTCAAAAAGCTAACCGATGAGGAAATTGTCGAGCTTCTCCTGACCCTGGCAACTCCAAGGCGGGATTGTAAACAGATAGCACGTGCGGTGCTTAGGAGATTCGACGGGTTGGCTGGGGTTCTGGAGGCTTCCATGGATCAACTCCAGCAGGTCTCAGGTATTGGTCCCAAGAATGCTCTTGGCCTGAGGCTGGTACACGAGGTCGCCCGAAAATTTCTGCAAGAAAGGCTGAAGGGCCGCGAATTCATTTCATCCTCCAAAGAAGTCTACGAATACCTGCTACACTCCCTCCGTGATTTAAAAAGGGAAGTATTCAAAGTCATCTTCCTCAATGGCCGCAATGAGGTTATCCAGGTGGAGACCTTGTTTGAGGGTAGTCTTACCTCCAGTGCGGTTTATCCGCGTGAAGTCATCAAGAGTGCCCTGGAACATCACGCGGCCGCTCTGGTCTTTGCTCACAACCATCCGTCAGGAGATCCCGCTCCCTCAAGCCAGGATTTTGCCATTACCCGCGATCTTTTTCTGGCGGGGAAAATCATGTCTATCCAGGTGCTCGACCACCTGATCATTGGCCGGAACCGCTACTATAGCTTCGCAGACCAGGGTCACATCCGGAAGTGGGAGAGAGAATTCGGCAAGGGACCCGAGATCATTCTAAAGACTCTGGGGGAGGAGTTAGTGGCTAGTGGTCGGGAGGTCGAGCGAGACGGGAAGTCGGGCATAGAAAGTATTTAATAAATCTCGTCTCGCCAGTCTCGCTCGTCTCGCGATTCAGTAGCATCCTAGTACTTTGAGAAACTCGGTATGTTCTGAAAGCTGATCCATCACTCCACTAAGTTTGTCGGATTCCACGTCTGCCTCAAGGTCCACGTAAAACATGTACTCCCACGGTTTGCCATGAATGGGCCTGGATTCCAGTTTGACCAGGTTGAGCCCGTTTTCGGCAAAGATCTTCAAGGTATCGAACAAGGCGCCCGGTTTATTACTGGTGGCATACACCAGGGAGGATTTCTTAGTGGAGCCGTTATTCACTTTATCGGCTGCTATGACAACGAAACGCGTATAATTTCTGGCGTTGGTCTCAATGGCTTCTTTGAGTATGCTGAGCTCGAAGAGATCTGCCGCTTCTCTTGCTGCGATGGCAACATCGCCAGGGTTTCCTTCTTCTTTAACCCGGCGCACCGCTGTGGCCGTGTCCCTGGCCGCGACCAATTCCCATCCTTTCTGGTTCTCCAGGAAATCGCGACACTGTTCAAGGGCCTGGGGATGAGAGATGACCCGTTTAATGTCCTCAAACTTAGTCTCAGGAGGGCCAATGAGGGCATGGACGATACGCAGGGTTATTTCTCCAACGATCCTAACGTCATATTCCAGAAGCAGATCGTAGTTTTCATGAATACTACCGGTTAAAGAATTTTCCAGAGGAATCACACCGAAGTCACTATTGCCCTCCTTCACCTCTTTGAAAACGGTGCGAAACGAGGATGCTGAATCGATGTTGATGCCGCTACCAAAGAATTGCAGTGCCGCTTTGTGGGCGAAAGCTTGCATCTCACCGGCAAAAACAGCACGTCTCTCGCTCCCGATTCTGGACGAGGGCAAAATCGGAGTAGCGGTGGCTTTGTCCAGATAGCCGAAGTCGAGTTGCTTGCCAACCACCGGAGCGATTACATACAGGTCTCTCATGAGCTGCTCAAACTGTTCCGGGTAGAGACTCTGGGGTCCGTCAGAGAGCGCCTTAGAGGGGTCGTGATGCACCTCGATCATCAGACCGTCTGCTCCAGCGGCGATGGCGGCTCGAGCCATTGGACTTACCTTTTCCCTGAGACCAGTAGCGTGGCTGGGATCGATGACCACCGGCAAGTGAGTGAGGTTTTTGATGATAGGAATGGCGGAGAGGTCCAGGGTATTTCGGGTGTAACGCTCAAAGGTACGAATACCACGTTCACAGAGAATAACCTGCTCGTTCCCCTCGGAAAGAATGTATTCGGCTGACATCAGCCATTCCTCTATGGTGGCTGAGAGGCCCCGTTTGAGCAACACGGGCTTGCCAATGCGGCCAGCGCTGCGAAGCAATTCAAAGTTTTGCATGTTGCGGGCGCCGATCTGGACCACGTCCACGTACTTCATCATTAGGTCTACCTGGTTGGGAGAGGTCATCTCAGTGGCAATCCGTAATCCTGTTTCTTCTCGGATCTGGGCGAGAATCTTCAAGCCTTCCTCTCCCAGTCCCTGGAAAGAGTAAGGTGAAGTACGCGGCTTAAAGGCACCGCCGCGAAATAACACAGCACCCGCACTTTTCACTTTCCTGGCGGTAGTCATAGCCTGCTCCCGATTTTCTATGGCACAGGGACCAGCTATGACCACAATGCGGGGACCACCCAGCTCCACATCACCAATTTGGACCACGGTATCCTCGGGATGCATCTCCCGGCTGACCAGTTTGTATGGCCGAGACACTGGCATTACTTTGGCCACTCCGCTCAGCTGTTCAAAAACCCGTATGTCGCGACTCACTTTACCCACCGCGCCGATTACGGTTTCGTCACCAGTGCTCATCTCACGGATGAGGCAACCCTCCTCCCTCAGAATGGAGCGGACCTGATCTTCTTCTCCTTTGCTCACTCCCTTTTTCAAGACGATAATCATGGCAAAAACTCCTCACAATTGTGAATGTAAAAAAGAAAAGCCCCGGGATTGCCCGCCCCGGGGCTTGAGCTCAAATGGTTCTGAAGAAGTATTCCACCCCGAGGCGACCGGTTTCGGTCCACCCGGGGCTCAACGCTATGCGTCAGGAGACCGGGCGGACGCCCATAAAAAAGAAAAAGAGACGTCCGTCTGCAAATTGCGCGAAATGTGTAGCTCCCAAACACATAATTGATCCTTTACTGTCAAGCGAGACTTGAAACCCTATTAAAGTTCAATGATTTTGTCAAGTATTTCTTGAGTGCTGAAAAAGGAGGTTTCAGGTTTCCCGCCTTCGCCTCAAAGGCTTCGGCGCGGCAAGCAGTGTTTCCCGCTGCGCTTCACTTCAGACGGGATCTTTGACAGGTTTCAGTTTTGTTGTTTTTCTTCCCTGACACCTGACACCTGAAACCCTAATCTGCATTCTAAAATCTAAAATTTCTGTGGTATGTGGTTTGCAATCATCGTTGCCTGAAGATTGACTTACGTCTTGCCATCCGGCGCATGAAGGTAACTTTTTGTAGAGACAGAGCCACTCTATGAAGGCTACTACCCCAACTAATACCGCAACCCTTAATCCATGGAGGTATTATTTTGCATACATTTAAGATAAAAAGAGGGCACCATTATCCAAAAGTAGACGCAAAATATCCCGTGGTCGTGCTTACAGCAGACGGGGCAATGAGAGGAGAAACCAAACACATCAGCACCCAGCAAGCGTTCGTGCGCTGCAAAGACCCGCTGCGTCTCTATGACGTGGCCAGCATGAGCATTCAGTTTTCTGAAGAGGAGGCGATCCTGGCGGAGGGAGAAGTGATCTGGTCGAACAGATACGGCCCGGATGATGAAATAACCCCCCGTGGCATGGTGGTTCGCTTCACCCGTTTGTCCGCCAAAGAACGCAAGCGCCTTCACGACACTATTGTCAAACAGTACAAAAAGAAGATGGACCTCTGGTAATAGCAACTCTTGTCTCACTCTAACACGTTTTTCCCACGCGGCTAAGGCGCCTGCGCTGCGCGTCGGCGTGGGTATGCAACATTAGGGCTAACCCTAACATTGCAGACCCAAACCGGTAAAAATCGCTGCGCTCGCGTGATAGTCCCGCCCTTGGCGGGACGAGCGTGCTCGGAACAGGATCTCACGTACGGTCAAGTACTGCTCATCCTGTCCCAGCCTGCGCGCGCCCATATTTGGCACACTCTGACGCGTTTTTCCTCGGCGTGGGTCTACAACCTTAGGGTTGACTCAGGAAATTGCCCTCAGTTGGGATCTTGTCGAGCCATCTGTTCAAGATATCCGCGCTGTCAATGGTTCCCAGCCCATTGACCTGGAAAAACTCATCCAGTTCATAACGGTTACCTGTGAACCACCATTCTTTCAGGATGGCACCCGCCTCCGCCCGGAACATCCATTCAGGTCCAAGAGTCTTCCTGAGGTTTTTTTCGATGGTGGCCTCAGCCATCCATGAAACCAGATAATCAAGGGCGTAAAATTCCGGGGCCA
>CAMYLW010000206.1 GCA_947259475.1 Thermodesulfobacteriota bacterium | reverse complement strand
TTGCTGTTTGTCAAGTGGATCTTAGTACAAAAGCGGAGACACTTCTGGCTACAGGGCTTTTTACGTATATGATAAAAGAGGTTGAGAAAGCATAGCGCATAGTCCGTGGTGAACAGTGCACGGTAAGCGGTTATCGCCACGTGGTTGTCAAGTTCACTGTTTACCGTTTACCATATGGGGTCATTTCACAACACAGGTCCTCGGGGGGACTGCATTCATGAAACAAATCATCCTGGGTACGGCTGGGCATATAGATCACGGGAAGACCACCTTGATCAAAGCTCTCACCGGTATTGACCCCGACCGTCTCAAGGAGGAAAAGGAGCGAGGCATCACCATCGAGCTTGGTTTTGCTCACCTCGAGCTCCCCAATGGGCAGGAGTTGGGGATCGTTGATGTGCCGGGACACGAGAAGTTCGTGCGGCACATGGTGGCAGGGGCAACAGGGGTCGATCTGGTAGCGCTGGTCGTGGCCGCTGATGAAGGAGTGATGCCTCAGACACGAGAGCACCTCGAAATCTGCGAACTTCTCAAGGTCAAACAGGGAATTGTGATACTTACTAAGACTGATCTGGTGGAAGACGCGGACTGGTTGGAACTGGTGAGAGAAGACATTCAAGATTTTTTGCAGGGAACGTTTCTTGCCTCTGCGCCAATAATTTCGGTTTCGGCAGTGACCGGTGACGGTTTAGAGTCGTTACTAAACAATTTGCAGAGTCTCTGTGATTCGGTGGAAGCCCGATCGAGCAGCGGAGATTTTCGTCTGGCTGTGGATCGGGTGTTCACCATGAAGGGATTCGGAACGGTGGTCACCGGTACCGCCATTTCCGGGAAGGTCAAGATTGGGGACACCCTGTTTGTCTATCCTCAGATGCTCAAAACCAAGGTGCGTGGTACTCAAGTCCATAATCGGGAAGTAAGTGAGGCCGTCAGTGGGCAGCGTACGGCCATCAACCTTCAAGGCCTGGAAAAAGCCGCCCTTGAGCGAGGCAATGTGTTGGCGACCCCGGAAAGCCTGATTGCCTCGTTCATGGTGGATGTACGCTTACAACATCTGGAGACTGCGCCACGGGTTTTGAAAAACCGGGCAAAAGTCCGTCTTCACACCGGCACCAATGAGGAAATGGGCACCCTGATACTCCTGGACGCTGATGAGCTCAAGCCCGGAGCCAGTGGTTATGCCCAGGTGCGTATGGACAAGCCGGTGGTGGTTCGCAGCGGGGACCGTTTTGTCCTGCGAAGCTACTCGCCAATGCGTACCATCGGCGGTGGGCAAATACTGCATCCGGCTCCGAAAAAGAGAAAACGGATGGTTGCTGACACCCTGGAGTCTCTGGCCATCTTACAAAAGGGTGAATCCGATAAAATGGCGGAACTCTACCTTAGAGACGCAGGACTTGCCGGCATTGGGGAAAGGGAGCTGAGCATTCTTGCCAATATTACAGAAAAGCAACTCCGTCGTTTGCTTCAAGAGCTGATGAGCCGCGGTGAGGTAATCCAGTTCGATCGGGAGACTCCTAGATTTGTGCATAGGGACGTGTTCAACAAACTCACCGAGCTGCTGTTGGGCCAACTTGATGAGTTCCATCGGCGGGAACCTTTGCGGTCAGGCATTAATAAGGAAGAGCTCTTTGGCCGGCTGCCCCGCGGAGTGGACGGCAAACTTTTCAACGAACTCATTCGGCGACTGGTTCGCCAGGATGAACTTGTTCAAGAAAAAGATCTCGTGCGGCTCTCTGCTCACCAAGTGGCCCTTGCGGGGAAGCAAGAGGCGGTAAGAGAAAAGCTTGAGGTGATCTACCAGCGGGCAGGGCTGCAACCTCCCTTTTTCCGTGAGGTGGCCCAGTCGCTTGGGGTCTCGGATGGAGAAGCGCGGCAGATTCTTTATTGGATGTTACAACAGGGGTTGTTGATCAAAGTCAAGGAGGATATGTACTTCCACTACGCAGCCTTGGATGACCTCAAAAAACGATTGTTGGACTTGTTTCAACAGCAGGAAGAGATCACAACTCCTCAGTTCAAAGAGCTTACCCAGACCAGCCGCAAATACACCATACCACTGCTGGAATTTTTGGACGGTGTGCGCTTTACCATCAGAGTAGGAGATGTGCGCCATTTAAGGCAAAAAGGGAAAACGCAGAGCGCATAGCCCAGGCACAGGAAAACTCAGAGCGCCTAGCGCCAGGCACAGAGCGGTTTGCGGAGTAGGCGATTGGTACTCATAAAAAATAGATTAAACATTTAATAATTATAGAATAATTTTAATTTTCTTAGAAATAACTTTAAGTTTGTAATTTGTATTTCAAAGGCTTCTTCTGGATCTGGAACATCGCAGGTGAGACTACTATTTTTAAGTAGTTCATAGTGCCCAGTGCTTACTGCTTACTCCCCTATGCCCACTGGCCCCCTGGGGACTTCTAGGGTGCCAATTATCTCATTGATATCTACAAGGCCCTGTTGGCGGAGGTAGTCTTCCAGACCGTTGATTATCTCCAGGGTGACGCCTGGATTGACGAAGTTGGCGGTGCCTACCTGGACAGCCTGGGCACCTACCATCAGGAACTCCAGGGCGTCTTCCACGGAGGCAATTCCTCCCAAGCCGATGATCGGCACCCTGCTCGCCTGTACAACTTGCCACACCATTCTTAAGGCAATGGGCTTGATGGCCGGTCCAGACAGTCCACCGACCACGTTTGCCAACCGGGGCTGGCGGGTCTGTACATCAACTGCCATACCGGCAACGGTATTGATAAGTGACAAGATGTCGGTACCCGCATCCTCGACAGCCTTGGCAATAACGGTGATGTCAGTCACGTTGGGGGTGAGTTTGGTGATGACCGGGAGGTTGGTTCTCGACCTTACTGCCGATACCACCTGGAACGCCATTTCTGGGTCAGAGCCGAACGTCATTCCGCCCGCCTTAACATTCGGACAGGAAATATTAATCTCCAGCCCATCGATGCCCTCCTGACCGTCCAGTGCCGTAGCCAACTCCCGGTACTCTTCCACCGTATTGCCAAAAAGATTAACAATTACAGGGACGGACAGCGGCCTCAGCCAAGGGAGTTTCTCCTCCAAGAAAGCGCGAAGGCCCACATTCTGCAAACCGATGGAATTGAGCATGCCACCGCATGTCTCCCAGATGCGGGGAGGAGGATTGCCGGAGCGGGGCTCCAGGGAAATTCCTTTTACCACCACTGCACCCAAGCGCTCGGGAGGAACCAGTTCAGCATACTCCTGCCCATAGCCGAAGGTGCCTGATGCCACCATCACCGGGTTTTTCAACCTCAGCGGCCCAAGCTCTACTGCTAGGCTAATTGGTCTATCATTGGCCATTCGATCAAACCCGCAATGGGTAAATCATAAGCTACCGGGGATAAGCGCGAAAAGAATAAAGAGCAAAAAACTTAAGAAATACAATAGTTTTTCCAGCTATGCTCATGTTTAATGCTTTTCTAGTCTTTGTAGCCTTTGTATCCTTTGTAGTGCTTAAGTCCCCTATTGCCATAGGTACATATTTCCCAATACTCAGTTTAAATGGCTACACGCTGCCAACTGTCAGCTGGAGGATCAATCCCAAACTATCTCCTCTCCGTCAAATACCGGTCCATTCTGGCACACATTTGCATAGTGGGGATCCTGAGCACCTTCTGGTGGGCGGCACCTGAGGGAACAGCTCAAGCAGGCCCCAACACCGCAGCCCATTAGGGCCTCCATGGAGAGTTGAGAGGAAATTCCCAGTCGCGCAGCCATCTCTGCCACCAGTCGCTGCATGGGATAGGGACCGCAGGAATACATTACTTCCGGTAATTCATCCTGTTGGGACAGCCACTGTTCCAGGTGGCCGGTGACCAGTCCTTGCCGACCTTCACTGCCGTCTTCGGTGACAAGTCGCACTGCAAAGCCCAGGTCCTGGAAATGCTTGACACAGACAAGATCGGCAGCGGTTTTGCCGCCGAACCACAAGACGAAAGGACCTCTGAAACCTGAGTTGACCAGGGTTTCTGCCAAATGAGGTAGAGGGGCAATGCCAATTCCCCCCGCAACCATGAGAACTAATCCATCCTGATCCGGCGCTTGGAAGCCGCTACCCAGAGGTCCGAGGAGGTTCAATGATGCAGCTGCTTGCATATCGGCAAGCAGCCGGGTACCGCGTCCGACTACTCGATAAAGCATCTCGAACGAGGTAGGGGGATCGTTATGGTGGATCCGGTGCACGGCAAATGGTCTTCGCAGCAAGGGATCGAAGCCCTCCTGCACTCTTACCATCAGAAACTGCCCTGGCTGGATACGAGCTGCGATTTCAGGACACAGAAGACCCATATGGTAGAGCTCGGGACTCACACGATCGTTAAACAGTATCTCAGCGTTTCTTAGCAGCAACTTACTATTACTCCTGAAAATGCTCCCTATCAATTACCACAAAAAACAGCAAGATCACAAAGAGTCCTTGATGCCGATGACCACCGCAAAGCGGCCGGTTTCGCCTTCACCGCGGTAGGAATAGAAAACTTCAGGATGACACTTGGTACAAAGCCCGGAAACTTCGATATGTTCCCTGAGTAAACCGGCTTCCATGAGTTGGTACTGGCTTATGGCCCAGAAATCGAAGTAATTTTCCTGTATCTGAAACCGAGAAAAACTAGGCAAAAGTTCCTGTCGCCAGTTACGAAACTCACCACAGCAAGGGCCCAGCGAGGGTCCGATTCCAGCAAAAATGTCTTGGGGGTCGCAGCTAAAGTGAGCCTGCATCAGATGGACAGCATTGCCTGCAATGTTCTTAACACTACCGCGCCAGCCCGCGTGAATGATGGCAACCACTTTTTTCTCAGGATCGTAAAGCAAGATTGCCTGGCAGTCGGCGACTTTTATCATCATGAGGAGGCCGGACAATTGGGTAATGAAACCGTCTTTGCCCTGCAGGGGGTATGGAATTGTAGGGTCAAGACGCGGGTGCTCACGCAGAACCATGATGTCGCTGCTGTGGCTCTGTCGGGCGTAGATAAGGGAAGAACAATCAGTAGCAGCTCGCACCCGGCGCACGTTCTCTCGAACCTTGCCGGCCTCGTCTCCGGTGTCGTAACTTATGTTAAGACTGGCAAAAGGCGGCGAGCTTACCCCCCCCAGTCGGGTAAGAATGAGGTGTTCTAATTCTAGAAACTCGCTTAACCGATGAAATGTATAATAGGGAATGGAGTTTTCTGTGTGAGGCTGAAGAGTTTCTGAGCCGGGGAGCACAGTGATGGCTGATGTGGCCATGGAACTAGATTTCCATTTCCAGACCCTCCCGGGCCATGATGATTTCCAGGTTGCGATTACCCTTAATCATCTCGTAGTAACGAATGGTCTTGTCGTAAATCTCTTGAAGCTTTTCATCGTTGTAGGAGGGCTCATGATGGAAAAGAATCAACCGCTTTATGTCGGCCTTTATAGCGATATCAACTCCCACCATGGAGGAACTGTGGCCCCAACCTTCTTTTTCCATGGCATCCTCAAGGCTGAATTGGGCATCAAATACGAGGGCTTCACTATTGGCATAGAAGGAGATGTATTCGGCCATTACCCGAGGGCTGAGGTCTTTGTATTCAGCGTCGGTGGCGTAGACAAAAGCACGGCCGTTTTTCTCGATCCTGTAAGAGAATGAGCCGCCAGGGTGTCGCAGTGGCATGCTATTGACCGTAAATTCGCCGATGGTCATCTCAGTGTCTTCCTGAAGCTGCACAAACTGAACATCAGCAGACATGGCTTCCAAGCTCACCGGGAAATGGTCAGGGTGATGCTGGTCCTGAAAACGTTCCTTGATTCGGGAGTGGCGGCCATAAATCAGAACCTGATTGCCAGCTGCATATGCGGGTGTGAAAAAAGGGAAGCCCATTATGTGGTCCCAATGGGTATGGCTTATCAAGAGGTGGACCGTGCCTTTGCCCTGACCGCAGGGTCCCTGCATGAGTTCGATGCCAAGTTGTCGGATGCCGGAGCCGGCGTCAAGTATTATTTTGGTGTTGTCACCGCAGACTTCCACGCAAGAAGTGTTGCCGCCGGTGGTGGTTCGTTGATAGAAGGGTAGGGCTCTGACGTAGTTTTCTATCGCCTCGATATCATCCAGGTCCACACCACTGGCGCCACCCAAAGCCTGAACGATCTTATTCTCGATTTCGATTGGAGGGATGGGTGCTGGAAGCGATCCCCGCACACCCCAGAACTTCACTTTCATAAGAACCCCGCTGTAACCGTGGGAGAATATTTCTTTTTTACCCTCCGCCTTTCAAGGTGCTGTAGTCTATCACAAAATTTTTTTCCGAATCAATTCAAAAAAGCAGAGCTTCCAATCACCCCGCCCCTCGTCAGACTCTTGCGGCGAGACAAGCTCATAGCATGCAAGTCGTGTTCCATGATGGTGATTGTGGCCATGGAGGGCGTATAGTGGTTTCCTACCGGCGCGAGAACAGCTTGAGAAGCTCTTCCTGGAGCATTTTTTTCTCATTTCGCTCGGGGGATTCGGCAGGCCGTGCTTTCTGGGGCGCAGTGGATCTATTGAACTCTCTCTTGGCTCTTGCCAGGACACTGTCTTCACGACCGAATACTTCTCGCAGTTCTCTTTCCACCTTCTTCTGCTCTCTGGACCAGGTTTCCTTGAGACTCTCAATGGTGCTCGGACTATCATAGCTGGCTGGACGGATTTTGGGCTCGATGGCTGTGGACGACTTCTCGGCTGGCCGGCGGCGTCCAGCACGGCGAAATGCTAAAAGGAGAAAGAGCGGCACTACCACATAGACAATGGTTTTGAACATTTCTCTTCCTTTGGGATCAGAGAACCATTCTATCAGTTTTTCTATAATTTTTTCTGTGTCCATGGTGTGAGTTCTCTTAGCCCTTCATCGCGACCGACCGGGTTCTTATTGAACACCATTATCAGGGGAAAAATCAGAAAAACCTGCTTTCCTAGTATTCTAGGGGTAAGCGCTGAGGGTGTCAAGGAGGTCGAAGCTCAGCTGCCCTCGGCCCGCTGGGCCTTAGGCTCTAGCGGGAAGGCATGGCTTCCGGGCGCTCCAACCTCACTCCCTGGGGGA
>CAMYLW010000205.1 GCA_947259475.1 Thermodesulfobacteriota bacterium | reverse complement strand
CGAGGCTTTTGTTTTTCTAACGGACCTTCCACTAACCACCAGGGGTAAGGTAGACCGTCGTGCGCTGCCCGTTCCTGATGAAAGACGTCCCGATATAGAGGAGAGTTTCGCAGCACCACGAAACGCCGTAGAAGAGGCACTGGCAGAGATCTGGGGTGAGATACTGCGGATTGAAAAGGTTGGCATTCAAGACAACTTCTTTGAGTTGGGGGGACATTCCCTGATGGCCACCCAAATCATCTCACGGCTCTCCAATGTTTTTCAGGTGGAGATCCCATTGCGCCAGCTTTTTTTATACCCGACCATAGCGGAATTGGCTCTAATTATTGCAGGAAAGCTGGAAAAGACGGAGCAGGAAAATGTGAAACAACTGCTCGATGAATTTGAATACCTTTCAGACGAAGAAGCAGAACGTCTCCTGGCTCAGGAATTACGTCAGAATGAAAGGGCAGATAGACCGGAGTAACCATGAATAAACATTGGACTGATAAATCGAAAGGAAAGAATAACCTCGCTGACCGCATTGCAGGATTATCACCTGCAAAACGGGCGCTTATTGAGTTGAGACTCAAGAAAAAAGAGCCTGTTGTCTCCGGTGAACAGCGCATTCCACAAAGAGAAAAACGTAGCTCTGTCCCCCTTTCTTTTGCCCAGCAGCGACTGTGGTTCCTCAATCAACTGGGTACGAGTTCTGCCTACACTATACCTATGGCGATTCGCCTCAAAGGGCTGCCGAACATTAAGGCCCTGGAAAACAGTCTCAATGAAATCATTCGGCGTCATGAAGCATTACGGACGACTTTCAGGTCCGCTGGTGGACATCCTGTTCAGGTTATTTCGGAAAATATATCATTCAAGATGCCTTTGATAGACCTGAGCGGGCAACCGAAAGCGGAACGGGCGGTTGAGGCGGAGCGATTGACAAGGGACGAGGCCATGCGCCGCTTTGATCTTGCCAAGGGGCCTCTTTTTAGGGCTGTACTGATTCGTTTGTCCGTAGAGGAGCATATCTTATTGTTGACGATCCATCACATCGTGTCTGACGGCTGGTCGTTGGGTGTTTTTACCTCTGAGCTAGCCGCACTCTACAAGGCTTATTGCAATGGCGAGGCTTCACCTCTACCCGAGCTGCCGATCCAGTATGCCGATTTTGCGCACTGGCAGCGCAAATGGTTGCAAGGCGAGGTATTGGAAAATCAGCTTTCCTACTGGCGCAAGCAATTAGAGGGTGTTCCCATGCTGCAGCTGTTCAGTGATCGGCCAAGACCGGCGGTTCAGACCTTTGCGGGCGCCAATCAAAATAAAGCATTTTCACCGACGCTGACCGGGGCATTGAATGATTTAAGTCAACGGCAAGGGGTGACGCTGTTCATTACACTGTTGGCCGCCTTTCAGACCCTTCTTTTCCGTTATACAGGACAAGAAGACATCGTGGTCGGATCACCGATTGCTAATCGAAACCGGACAGAGATAGAGGGGCTCATCGGGTTTTTCGTTAACAGTCTGGCAATGCGCACTGATCTTTCGGGTAACCCGAGCTTCCTTGAGTTACTGGGGCGTGTTGGGGAGGTGGCTTTCGGGGCCTTTGCGCACCAGGATCTTCCCTTCGAGAAGCTCGTTGAGGAGCTTCATCCCGAGCGGGATATGAGTCGCACCCCGTTGTTTCAGATAATGTTCGCCCTCCAGAATATGCCCGCAGGGAAACTGCAGCTTCCCGGATTGACTTTATGCTCATTTGCAATGGAGCGTATCACGGTGCGATTTGATATCGAGATCCACCTCATGGAGAAACCGGAGGGATTGAGCGGCAGGGTGGTGTACAACACCGATCTCTTTGATGATGTCAGCATTGCACGGTTGATCGGACATTATGAAACCTTGCTTGAGAGTATAGTCGCCAATCCGGATCAGCGTATTTCGGATTTGCAAATATTAACCGATACTGAACGCCAGCAACTCCTGGTGGAGTGGAACGCCACGGAGACGGACTACCCGCGCGACCGTTGTGTGCATCAGCTATTTGAGCAACAAGTTGAACAAAGCCCCGATGCTGTGGCTGTGGTCTTTAAAGATCAGGAGTTGACCTACCGGGAGTTGAACTGCCGAGCTAATCAACTGGCGCATCACTTGCAATCATTGGGCGTGGAACCGGAGGTACTTGTTGGAATCTGCATGCAGCGCTCCCTAGAGATGATAGTGGGCTTGCTTGGCGTTTTAAAGGCCGGAGGAGCGTACGTACCCTTAGATTCGAACTATCCGGCAGAGCGTCTATCATTCATGCTGCAGGACACCGGGGTGCCTGTGCTGTTGACTCAAAAGCGGTTATTAAATGCATTGCCTGAATGTAGAGCGAAGGTAATTTGCTTGGATACTGATTGGGCGGTTATTGGCAAAGAAAGCGAGGAGAATCTTGGCAGCGGAGCCACGGCCAGCAACCTGGCTTATGTAATGTATACATCCGGCTCCACAGGAAAGCCCAAAGGGGTTTGCTGTAATCATGCCGGAGTGGTCAACCTCCTGTCAGATTTTGCGCATCGTCAGCCACTTCATACAGGTGAAGGTTGCAGTTTATGGACGAGCATAAGTTTTGATGTTTCGGTATATGAAATATTCTCGGCATTGCCGGCTGGTGGCACGTTGTACATAGTGCCAGAAAGTGTGCGCTCTTCAGCTATGACCTTTGTCCGATGGTTGAGTGAACACAAGATTAAAAGTGCCTACCTGCCACCCTTTGCGCTTAGTGATCTTTGCGATTGGCTTTCAGGAAAACAAGGGAAATTATGCTTGAGTCGTTTACTGGTAGGAGTGGAGCCTATCCAAGAGCAGATTTTGGCAGAGATTATTAGGCAGGTTCCTGGCTTACAGATTATCAATGGCTATGGGCCAACAGAAGCCACTATTTGTGCCACTTTGTATTCTGTTAAGAATCTGTCTGTCCAGAATGGTAACACGCCAATTGGCCGACCAGTTCAGAATACTAATATTTACCTGCTGAACACAGACCTCAAATTGGTACCGATTGGGAATCCCGGTGAATTATATATAGGAGGCGTTGGGCTCGCGCGAGGATATCTGAACCGGGCTGAGTTGGCTGCCGAGAAGTTCATACCCAATCCTTTTAGCGACAAGAAGGGAGCTCGGCTCTACAAGAGCGGGGATTTGGTGCGCTATCTTCAAGATGGCAGCATTGAGTTTTTGGGTCGCATCGACCATCAGGTAAAGATTCGTGGTTTTCGGATTGAGTTAGGCGAGATTGAGAGTGTGTTGAGTCGACATCCGAAGGTAAGTGATACGGTGGTCATTGCGCGTGAGGATGTGCCGGGTGATAAACGTTTGGTGGCCTATGTGGTTGCGAGTCATGAACCCACCCCAACATTCAGTGAACTGCGCAGCTTTCTCAAAGAGAAGCTGCCTGACTACATGATCCCCACAGCCTTCGAGCACCTGGACTCCCTTCCAATAACGCCCAATGGCAAGGTAGACCGTCGGGCTCTGCCTGCTCCGGATGTTGTACGGCCTGATTTGCAGGAGGCTTTTGTGGCACCTCGGAGTCAGTCAGAGGAGCTGGTTGCCGGTATCTGGAGTAATGTGTTGGGTCTTGAGCGCATCGGCGTCCATGACAGTTTCTTTGAGCTGGGCGGTCATTCTTTGCTGGTAGTTCAAATTGTCTCTCGCATACGCGAGGTGTTCGAGGTGGAGCTTCCGTTGCGAAGTCTGTTTGAAACACCGACGATTGCAGGTTTAACGGAATTGATCGAAACAATTCGTTTAACAAAACAGAGGCCCCGATCTTACCGTGAAACAACAACGAGTGACCGGAAAGTGGGAGAGATATGACAACGCTTGAACTACTATCCAACCTTAACAGCAAAGATATTGAAATCTGGGCCGACGGCGATCGACTCCGTTATAACGCCCCGGATGGGGCCCTTACGCCGGATCTCCGGAAAGAGCTGACCGCCCATAAATCGGAGATCCTCGCTTTATTGCGCCAGACTGATACTATAACAAGCTCCGCTTCCTTCTCCTTAAAACCGATTTCGCGAGCCGGGGACCTGCCTCTTTCCTTTGCCCAGGAGCGGTTGTGGTTTTTGCACCATTTAGAGCCTGACAGTGTTGCCTACAGCATGCGCCGCAGCATTCGTTTCAAGGGGGTGTTGAAAAAAGATGCGTTGGAAAAGACTTATGTTGAGCTTGCACGCCGCCACGAGACCCTGCGCACCACCTTTCATTCCACTGACGGCAATCCGGTGCTGCGCATTGCCGCTGAGCCCAACATCGTGTTTGACACTGTAGATCTGCGTCATTTACCTGAGGTGAAGCGAGAAGCCGAGGCCAAGCGCTTGAGCGAGGAAGATGCCCGCAAACCATTTGATCTTACACGGGGCCCGCTTTTTCGGATACGGCTCTTTCAACTTGAAGATGAAGAGCACGTGCTGCATTTCAATATGCATCATATTATCTCCGACTTTTGGTCATTTGGTGTGATGGC
>CAMYLW010000204.1 GCA_947259475.1 Thermodesulfobacteriota bacterium | reverse complement strand
TGTGAAAGCTGTGAGGTGGTCACCCTGTATCTCCCAGCACGCCCATTCTGGCCAATGAGCCAGGTAGCTTGATGTTGTGGTGATATTTGACTAGAAGACATCCTTGGGATCGGCAAAGTAGGAACTCAATATTTCAGCAGGAGGTCCTGGGAAGATTGATCGAGATGTGGCGAGGCGTAGACCTCTGCTCCATTGCCTTGGCAAGTTTACTCCTGAAAGATTTGTCTAACTGCTGATTTCTCTCTGATTAGAGTTCGTCCATCCAGTTCTTTCTCTCCAGCTTACCGCGGTAACGCTCATAGCTCTTGCCGAGAAATTCTCTGTAATTGGCATATACCGTTTTGTGCACGTAGAGCACTCGTACCCGAAAGTGACTCAGTTTCTGCAGTTCAATGTAAATGTTTCCTTCTTCCCACAAAGCGTATGGATAGGAAGTAGATAATTTTTCTCCAGCCAAGCTTTTCTCCACAGAACGGTATTTACCATCCAGTTCTCGCAAAACGCTGTCAAATAATTTCGGATCTATAACCACCATGAAAGCATCAAGGGTAGATTCAGTATTGAAAAACATAAAAAGACTTCTTACCCCTTCCAAATCTCGCGGCAGCACCTTGACGAAGGTGTTCTTGCCCCGCAGCGGGCTTTTTTTGTCGATTTCCCTGAATTGCTTTTTCTCATACTCCTGATATCTCCATTTGTGTGTTTGCGCGATCCCCAGGGCTTCCTCATATGAGGTCTTGCCGATGGTAAAGCCGAATGGTCTTGCCGATTCTTTAGACTCAGCGCTTGCAAAGGAGAACAGACCAACCAGCACGAAGGAGAGAAAAACCACTAAGAACCTTTTCATTGTAAACCTCCTTGAAGGAAAATCCATGAAATCCCCCCCGCCCGCCATGCGAGCAAGGCGAGTCCGAACAATATAACACACATCATCTTCTGGTTTTGATCAGAAAAAACCACTAAGTGTGATCATTAATCCCCAGACTTCAGATACTAGGTTTATCAGACTTTCATGACAGATGTTTGAAGGATAGCGCTGAGGCTACATCCACTTTTTCCTTTTAAAAATAACGAGCTGAATAATCATCAATCCCACCAGCAACATGCAAAAGATGGCGAATGAGGCTTTATACTCAGAACCTGGAATGCCCCCCACGTTGATTCCCAACAGACCAGTCAGAAAGCCAAGTGGGAGAAAAATGGCAGCGACTATGGACAGAACATACATACGATTATCCATTTGTTCTGATAAACGGCTAATGAGCTCTTCTTGGGTAACAGCAGCACGCTCCCGCGCTGCATCCAGATCTTCTATGTAGCGAGTTAAACGGTCATATGTTTCTCGAAGACGCACCCTGTCTTCTTCAGCAAGCCAAGATATCTTTTCACTCTGCAATCGGGCGATGGCCTCCCGCTGCGGTGCCATATAACGCCGGAGGTTAATTGCGTCTCGCCGGATCGCGGCGAGCTTGGGGCGTAATTCGTGGCTCTCTTCCGTCAGCACTGCTTCTTCCAGCTCCGCCGCCTTGTCCTCAAGTTCATCAATCACACCACCCATGCGAACCATGAGCCGATCTGCCACATCCTCCAGAAATTCGCCGGATGTTCTGGGTCCTTTACCTTTTTCTATGGCACTGCACAGATCTGCCACTGACAGCAGCTTTCGTCTACAGGTCGTAATAATCCGGTTTTTCTCCGCCCACATGCGCAGCGATACCATATCCTCCGGATCTGCTTCAGGGTTGAGATTCACTCCTCTCAAAGCGATAAGCAGTCCATCATCAAATGCGGAGACACGGGGGCGACTCTCATCCGCTAATAAGGCATCGCCTACTACATCCTCGAGTTGACTTTCCTCCCTGATCCACCGCTGCGCCTCAGGGGCTTCGAAGTGAAGGTGGACCCAGAGCAATCCGGCTGATGGCGTCCATTCCCGGATCTCCTTCCACCCGACTTTTTGCCCACTGCCTTTTCCATCAAGTACGTAAGCTGCAATAAGCCCGTCATTGTTTTCCATGACTTCCTCCTAAGTTAAGCCGGTTCAATAAGGATGAGAGAGCTAAGTCGAGCATTTCTTTGACATCTACAAAGAACTGGAAGGGAAAACCGTGGAAACACTCGGCTCTGAAGGCAGAGAAGCAGCCCTAAGCGGAGATATAAGTCCGGCAGGATACAGACGAGGCGGAAAAGGTGCCATCATGGCTTTACCCCGCCAAAGGAGCCCACGCTCACTCCTTGATCTTGCCCTCATAATCCTCTTTGGATTTTTTTGCCTCCCACATTTCTCGTTCTTCGTCTCTTTTTGCCTTGGTGAGAGTTTTCTGTTTCTTTTTAAGGCTTTTTTCAAGGTTCTCCGCTGAATATTTCTGAGCCGCGGGAACTTTTTCCGACACCAGCTGTGCCACTCGGGCTAGATCCCGTTGTATTTCTGCTATGTTCAGTTCAAGCTCCGCTTTCTCTACCGAGGCCTTGCGGGCTTTAACCTCCTGGGCTTTCCAGGCAACATTCAGCTCCGCCGAAGTATAATCTTCTTGTGACTTTTGCAGTGCACTTTCGGCCCTGGTAAGCCGCTCTTTATCCTGAATCTCTTTTGCTGCCTTAACCTCGGCCTCTGTGGCTTTCAGATCTGATTTTTCGCTGCTAAGGATTTTTTTTACTGCTTTCAGCTCACCATTTGCCTTCTTTAGATCATCCTTGGCACCCGCGAGCCTTACCTGAGCCAAAAAAACTTCAAATTCAGTGTCTTTGAGATCCTCCAGGCCCTTCTGGGAGAGCTGCGCCAGGTCATCGAGATCCACGGAATTCCCAAAAAATCCAGGGTGAACTAAAGCGGGAAACGTCACAAGTAAGATAATTGTTATCAGCAGTTTCCGCATTATAATCCTCCTTTGTCTTGCGGTTACTCTAAAAATTGTACCAACACATCTGACGGGATCAACCCGGCTTTGCCAGAAACATGGATGGTCAAATAATTCTCGAAATAACAACTTTGCAATTCGAAAAATACTCAAGGCTTATAAAAGTGTCAACTATCGAAATGTTATCTGGCTAGTCTTGGCACCCTCGAAAGCGGTTCAATTTGGAGTCTAGCTTGAACTTCAAAAAGTGAGGGGAAAATGATTGTCTAGAGACGACGAGTCCAACCAATTTAGTTCCTCTAGGGTCTAAAACGTTACTGCCTGGTTGTAATCTCCCTACCAACACTCTCTTAATATCCTTTCCTCTACCGTGTACCTCCTTTTGAATCAGACTTTCAATAACCGAAGGTTGAGAACTACCCCGGAGTGTGGTACTTGATTTGTGTAACTGAGGAAGCACAGAGTAACAGTTCCAGCGGATGTAAGACTTTTGCTGACCAGAAACCCAAATATCTAAGCCAAGACATGTAAGGAGGGAGTGGTATGATCGGCCGGTTCACGCAGTTCATTGACTTCAAAACACTGGCAACTCGGATTGTGGCATACTTGCCGAATATTGTGGGCGCATTGCTTTTGGCCCTGCTCTTCTGGGCGCTGAGTAAGGTCGTGAAGAGAATGGCCACCACTGCTCTTGAAAAAACCAGGATCTCGGTGGAGGCGAGAAACCTCCTGGTCCGCTTTGCCACATATACTGTTGCCGTGATTGCGGTCCTCACTGTAGCAGACCAGCTAGGAATCAATATAACCTCCCTGATTGCGGGAGCTGGTATCGCAGGCCTGGCATTGTCCTTTGCCGCCCAGGATACCATTGCCAATGTCATTTCCGGCATCGCCATCATAATTGACCGCCCGTTCAAGCAAGGAGACTTGATTTCCATAGGGGGGGACATGCGTGCATCCGTTACCGATATTCGTCTTCGGACAACAGTGCTCACCACCCTCGACAATGAAACCGTGGTGGTTCCAAACAAACAACTAGCTCAGGAGCGCGTAGTCAACTATACGCTGACACCAAGAATACGGGTGCGCGTACCCATAGGAATTGCATACAAGGAAGACATGCAGAGCGCCCGAGAGGCACTTTTGCAAACTGTCGAGGGAGATGACCGATTACTCGGCAATCCGCCACCCACAGTGCTAGTAATAAATTTGGGTGACAGTAGCGTTAACTTGGAACTTCGCTTTTGGACGGAAGACTCAATTCTGAAGTTCCCCCTGATGTGGGAGTACACCGAGAAGTGCAAACGCGCTTTGGATAACGCTGGTATCGAGATCCCCTTTCCACATTTACAGCTTTTTCTAGAAAACAACGAAGGCTTGAGACTCCTGGCCGCAAGAGATAAATGAGAACTCGGAGTAATAGGGCTCGATGTTGAGGTATGGAGATCTCAATACTATCTCCAGCTGTCGATATTTCGCCACAATATTACATTCTTGATCGAATGCGAGCTAACCCGTCTTTCGGTAATACTGCGTTGCCTCCGGAAGTAGTTCTTTGATTTTTCTTATCCTGGTTTCTTCCGCCCCTTTGGCTTTGCCTGGCGGCAGGATCGTCACAGGTCTCTGGCCTGCGAATGGTCT
>CAMYLW010000203.1:1472-5989 GCA_947259475.1 Thermodesulfobacteriota bacterium | reverse complement strand
CCAGAATTTCCTGGATTGATTGCGGCGTCGGCCTGAATGACATTATGAATGATCACATCGCCGCTAATCCGAACATCTCGCCCCAACGAGCTGATAGTTCCCGTGGTCAGTGTCTGTCCCAGGCCAAATGGATTGCCCAGGGCCAGTACTTTCTGGCCCACGCGTAGATTCTTCGAAGAGCCCAATCGCAGGGACTTGAGCTGCTCTGGCGGTGCCTCGATTTTGATCACCGCCAGATCGCTACTGGGAGAACTGCCAACCAGAGTGGCCTCCCATCTACTGCCGTCTGCAAGGGTCACCTCCAGAAGACTGCTGCCGTTCACCACGTGGTAGGAGGTGACTATATGGCCTGCTTTATCGACAATAACACCGGATCCGCTTCCTTCTGCTGGCATAGGATTAAAAAAGAAATCCCGGCCAATGCTCGTGGTGGTGATGTTCACAACACCGGCTGAAACTTGATGAAAAACACGGATGGTGTTTTGCTCGCTACGGGTGAGGGCCGCCGCTTCTCCTATCATCCCCGCAATAATTGCAGAAATACCCATTATGAGCAGCAACCTAAGCTTTCGACCTGTTACGGTTTCAACTCTCATGCCTCTCCGTCCCCAGCCCGGACATTTCATGAACAAAGAATCCAGACCCAAAGGACCCGGCTTTGGGCTGACCAGAGCGAACGGCTCAAGGCTCAAGGTACAGGGCACAAGGTAAAAACAATAAAAGAAAACTCATTTTCTCCTTATGCCTTGCGCCTTACGCCTTATGCCTTAAACCTCTTCTGCTGGCAAAGCCATTGAACTCTGACCCCCGCAAGCGGGATCGTGGACTGGCCCTAAAGACCAGGTTTTCGATTTTGAATAAATGCAGGCCAAAACACAACCAGCCGCGTGAACGCGGCTGGTTCTCATCATAAGTGGTTTTCCGTACAATGGCCAGAGCAAAAATCCATTAGAACTTGCCCGTCAGATCGTACCACCAGGTGCCAAGGTATTCGTAAATTGCTGCGGTGGAGGTATTCAGTGCGCCTCCTGAGGGGAAGAAGCGAAGGGGATCGTTCGCACTCCAGCGAGCCTTGAAATCACAGGGCGCGGGCAAAGAGTGTATGCCGAGTGTTTTAAAAACCTTGTCAGCTCGCTCCATGTGGCTGGCCGAGGTTATAAGAACGATAGGGGGTGTAAGCCGCAATTGCTGAATGGCCTTACCGTTTTCAAAAGTATTCCGCGATTTCCCTTCGATCACAATTCTCTTGCCGGGTATCCCAAGATCTAGGAGCAGTTCGCGCATAAGCTCTGATTCCGTAACCTGTGCAAAAGGATTGCCACTACCGCCGGAGATCACTATCTTGGGTCGATCCATGAGGTGATACAGTCGCACCGCCTCAAGAAGCCGTTTAGTGGAGCTTTGGGTTAGCCGACTTGAGACCGGCAGGTAATCTGTCGCCGAAGCACCGCCGCTGAGCACTACCAGGGTTCCAGTCCTGGGAAGTCGCTCAGGCTTAAGAGGGGTATATTTAGACTCGAGAGGGGTCAATAGCAAGTCTGCAGTGGGTGAGATGCTCAGAAGATAAAGAAACAAAATACCGACAGCCAGCATTACCCTGCCCAGTCTTCGGAACTTCAAAAAGCTGAAAGTGAAACCGACCACCAAAAGCAAGATCAAAAAGCCGGGTGGCAGAACTAGGTGTTTGAGTATCTGGTACAGAGCAGTCATGAAAGTCTATCGGTGCAAAGTGTGAGTTCAGCAAAAGCTATGTTAATTAGCATGCTGCTGAAAAACTCAATATTTTGAGTACGAGCATCAGATCCGTCATTCCGGAAGGCGCGAAGCGACTATCCGGAATCCAGAAAAAACAATAGTTTCCTGGATACCGGATCTCGACTTCGTCTCGTCCGGTATGACGTTTGGGGCCGTTTCCAGGCTTTTTCAGCAGCCTGCTAGGCACTACTTGCCTAGCCCCAACCCATTATTCCTCAGTGCCTAGTGTTTACTGCCCGCTTGTCCCGCGCGGTGTCCCGGTCGCAGCAGGTCGTTTATAGTCTTAACTGGATTGAATGTCTCCTCAGGTATCTCAACGAACACTGTGTTCCAGTAGGCCATGCCTCCATTCCACAAACCAGGCAATTCTAATGCTTTCAATTCCCTACCGTACTCGGTTTTTCTGGAGATAAACACGGCTTGTGGGTCGCAGAATTTGGTCAGATTGAAAGGACGGTCCTGGAAATCACGCAGCCCACAAACAATCTGCACTGGACTGAAATGGGTGGAAGCCCCTAAGATGGCCATCTGCTCTGGCGAATTCTGATCGATCTGAGCATATTCCACTATTTGTAGGCTGAGCCCACCTGCTGGTTCTTGCACCCAAAAGGGGCCACCGCCTGGCTCGCCACGATTCTTAATCATACCGCAAACACGTAAGGGTCGGTTCAAGAGCTCCGAAAGCCTCGAACCCTTTTCTTCTGCGCTGCACTGCGAAAAACCCTCTGGTGGAGATACGCTGAGACGATGAACCGCAAAGTCGAGCACTTCCTGTAATACTTTTGATTCAACCGACCTCGACTGCAGGATACTCAAGTAACTGAAAATCGCTTCCTGAAGCTCTAAAAGCATGCCGGCCAGTATTCTCTGAAAATGTACCACCTGATCACGATGGCCATCGGTTACCACGTTGTCAATATTCTTGATGAAAACGATGTCTCCTTGACATCGATTTAGGTTGTGCAGCAAAGCGCCATGGCCGCCCGGCCGAAATAGGAGGCTGCCATCAGGCCGACGAAAGGGACGGTTTTCCAGATCTACCGCCAATGTATTGGTGGCCGGGCTTTGTAAGGAAAAGCTTAGTTCATATTCAACTCCGGAGCTCGCACCATAATTTGCGGCTGCCTCTCGGCCATGATCCTTGACCTCTTTTTCATTCTCCGACGCCACGGTGAAGTGAAGGCGGCACCGTTGTTTGCCATCTCGCACTGTGTGTATTGCCTCAACCAGGTGCTCTTCCAGCGCTGTCCGATAATGATCAGAATAGCGATGAAAAGGAATCAGCCCCTTAGGCAGCGAACCATAGTTGAGCCCCTGTGCTTCGATCAGAAAGTCCAGGATTACAGTATAATCCCCCGAATGCAATTGAGCTGGCAAGGAAATGCCCGCCTTGTCCATAACCTCCGCCAGCGGTTCAAAAAAGGCAAACTCTCTCAAAGATTCCATGAAAACCTGAAGGTCACGTTGATCGCTACTTATTTCGCTGGATTTTTTAGCGATCTTGTCCAGAGTAACCCTGTCCAATTGGTTCCGGATGCGTTGCAGAAAGGCAAACATCCTAGTGGCTGCACCGGAGGCTGGCAAAAAAACGCTAAAGCGGCCTTTGGCAGCTGTTTCCGACCACAGAGCAAGCAAACGACTCTGATCCTGGGCATCGAGCACAACAATCCCATCCCCGGGTGTGCAAGGCCGTTGCAGGGCAACCAACCGCGGACCTTTTTCCAGGATGGCCATCTGCCTTCCGGCCTCTTCCTCAGTGATCCCCAACTGTTTCATCTGATCCAGGTCTGCCTTGGTAAACAAATCGTTGGTCATCGATATGTCCCTCTTGATCTTTCATGGTAATGAGAGAGGACGATATATCTTATCGCAAGCAAAGCTTGCTCCTACAGGAATCACTCTCCTCATGCTTTGCGCCATGCTCTACTTGGCCTGAGCCTCCTGTCCTGAGCACGTCGAAGGAGTCGAAGGCTGCGCTCTGCAAAAAATAAGTTGCCAATGCGGAGTTTTTTTGTACACTGGAACAAGCCGTGAGGTCAAATCGGTGGATCCATTTCCGGCAAAATATTTACCTACACAAGGTGTCTCTCCGGACCATCTTGCCGAGCGCGTCCAGACACGTCTCCAGTGCAGGAAAAGCAAATTGGATGCAAAGACATTTAGAGAATATGACATCCGAGGAATCGTTGGTACTCAGATAACTGAGGCTGACGTCACCCAACTAGGCCGGGCCTTCGGCACCTACATGGCGCGGCAGGGAAAGAGACGAGTCACCATGGGCCGCGACGTTCGTCCCAGTTCAGATCGTTTTCGAGAGGCCTTGCTGGAGGGAATGCTCGACACCGGCCTCCACGTGACTGATTTGGGTGTCTGCCCCAGCCCGGTCCTCTATTTCTCCATCCGTCACCTGGAAGCTGAGGGTGGTATTATTATTACCGCCTCTCACAACCCACCGGAATACAATGGGTTCAAAATCTGCAATGGACTGGACACTATTTTCGGTCCAGAGATTCAAAGGTTGCGCCAGATCATGGATGATGGCGACTTTGTTCATGGCCAAGGCAGCCTGGAATCCTACGACATTGTTGCACCGTATCACAAGAATATACTCAACAACATCAAACTTGAGAGACAGCTTCGTATCGGGGTGGATGCGGCCAATGCTGTAGGAGGCCCGGTGGCCGTTCCCCTGTTCCGCAAACTTGGTTGTGAGGTTCATGATCTGTACTGCGAGCCTGATGGAACCTTCCCCAACCATGAGC
>CAMYLW010000203.1:0-1454 GCA_947259475.1 Thermodesulfobacteriota bacterium | reverse complement strand
TCATTGCTCTTGTTAAGCGGGAGAAATTGGACGTGGGAGTTGCCTACGACGGAGATGGTGACCGTATTGGTGTGGTTGACCACAGGGGTCAGGTGGTGTTTGGCGATCGCTTGATGATCATCTATGCTCGGGATATTCTTTCCAGGCGCCCGGGTGCCACTTTCATCTCAGAAGTCAAATGTTCAAAGACACTCTATGAAGATATCGAAAAACGTGGCGGCAAGGCGATCATGTGGAAAACCGGTCACTCTCTCATCAAGAAAAAGATGAAAGAGGTTGACGCAGTTCTGGCAGGAGAAATGAGCGGCCACATGTTCTTCGCCGACCGCTATTTCGGTTTCGACGATGCCATTTATGCCTCCTGCCGCCTTCTAGAAATCCTCTCTCATTCGGGTAAAACCATTCCCGAGTTACTTGAAGGGATACCGGCAACAGTTGTTACTCCTGAGATTAGGGTAGAGTGCCCTGATGAGGTGAAGTTCACCTTGGTTGAAAAAGTAAAGTCCCACTTGAGCAAAAAGTATTCTATCATTGATATTGACGGGGTCCGTGTTCTCTTTGACCACGGCTGGGGTCTCCTACGCGCCTCTAACACCCAGCCAGCTCTGGTGTTGCGATTTGAGGCAGAAACCGAGGAACAGCTCGAAGAGTATCGGCAAATAATCGAAGAGTCATTAGCGCGTCTACGAGATTAGTGTAGGTAATGGTATCTTGTGGGAGCACCTTTCTCACAGATTTTTTTAAATAACGAGAGCCGGTTTGGAGAATTAACAAATGTTAATGTTCCCTGGAACATGTATGAAAGGAGAAGGCCATGAAAAGAAAAGCTTCCTATAAACTTCGCGTTACCCGGAGAGAGTGCCTCTATGTCCATGACGAGGCCGACCACTCCCTGATGATTCTTGAATTGGAGGGAGAGCCTATTGAATATGAAGTGGGGGTGGCAGGCGAATTTGTCTCGCGCCGAAGTGTAAATTTCCACGACCGTATAAAGGGTTCGGGGCCTATGCAGGGTTACACCATAACCAATTTTCAGTACGGTTCGGTGTATAGTCGTTTTGAGGGAGAGCGAGACGGAAATACCAGAGTCAGCAACGGTACTTGGAAAACGTATAAAGGAACCGGCAAGCTGGCCGGCATCACGGGTGAGGGGACGTTTAGAGTTACAGCCGGGGAAAGCTCAAACGAATTCGTTCTCGATATGGAAGGCCAATACGAACTCTAGTCCAGCCATCAGCTGACAGCAGGCAGAGGGACAATGCGCATTTGTCATCTGGCATTTTGCGAAGATTGCCATTCATCCCCTCTCCCCTGGGGGAGAGGGTTAGGGTGGGTCCGAACCTGGTAGATAGGTTACCCATGTCCGTGGTTGCACGGTGAGGGGGAGGAGATATTTTTTGAAAGATTTTGGAAGCTCCGACCTTTGGTCGGAGAGATTCACTCAAATGTTTCAA
>CAMYLW010000202.1 GCA_947259475.1 Thermodesulfobacteriota bacterium | reverse complement strand
CTCTTTTGCAGGTCACTCATTTGGGTCTGGTTTGAAGGGTAAGAATATCACCCAGTGAGGGAGCAAAGGCCATGCGTTAATGGCTATTGGCGAGATTGGCTACAGGGTAGGGAATGACTGAGGTTTCAGGTGTCAGGTGTCAGGTGTCAGGAAAAAGAAACATACAAGCTGAAACCTGAAACCCACGATTTTGTTTCTGCTAGCTCTTTTGGCGTCTTACTCAACCACCACAATGGTAACTCGTCGGTTCTCTGCCCGGCCGGCCGCAAGGCTGTTGTCCCCTACTGGTTTGATTTCGCCGCAGGAAAATCCATTCATGCGTCGTAAGGGTACGTCATACTCTTGGTAGAGGTAGCCCATGACCGCCCTGGCTCTGGCGAGACCGAGTTGAAAGTTGTAAGCTTCCGCCCCGAACTCATCCGCGTGTCCTTGCAACTCAACAAAAAAATCTGCGTTCGTTTGCACCAGGGGGACGACAACAGAGTCGATAGCAGCCTTGGCATTCGCTGAGAGAGCAGAGCTGTCGAACTCAAACCGAATGGCCCCGTCATATTGCGTTGCCCCGGAAAAATTAGTGTTTGTCAGTTGCCCAGCTCGGAGCAACGAACCCTCAAGTGTGGTGCAGGGCTCAAGCTCCACTTGCTCAAAGCTGGCCATCTCCTCTACCACCACTGATTCTGTTTGGACGTGGGCTTTGGTGCTGCACCCTGCTGCTCCGAGCATAACGATGCCCAGGAAGGCGACAGTAGCCATGAGTGCATGTTTCATGATGGTTCCTCCTCCCCATTGCGGCCTGTCAAATTATTATGTTTTCTTGTTTTGTTAACCAGACCAAACTCCGTGCAAAACGCATGCCTAAGCGCAGCACAACCAACCAGTTCTGAATCTTAACCCGGATATTTCCCTTTCACTGGGATGACTGTAGGGTGTGCTAAGACAGCTTCATGCCACAGCCTGTGATTTCTGAAAACGAGCAGATTATGCGATTTGACCTCTGAAATTAATAGCAGGTATATTTTTTTTAACTTTAATAAGGAAGATTTACCGTAAAGACCCGGATTTCATTTGATTTCTCATCGAACTATGGGTATGGCAGCGGAGCTTTTTCGTTGACTTCAACCTTGCAACCGTGGTTTATTTTCTTAAGGGTGACATCGAAACCTTCTGCATCACCTTCTCAGATGCCACCTTGGCTTGCACCCTGAGGAGAATAACGACGAGTAGGTGTTGTAGATTCGAGTGAATCGGTAGGCAGACAACTCCTGTCCGGTGGATATGGATTTACCCGCTAGAATACAGATATTCTCATAGTGGAGGCAGAAATATGGCTCTTGGAGGAGATGGCCGAGGCGGGCCACGCATTAAGATCAAATGGCCCGTCACGGTGAAAACAGCTGAAGGCTCCATGGATGGGGTGACCCTTGATCTCGGTCCGGATGGCGCCTTTGTCTTGTGTGCGAATCCGCTTCGGTTAAATGAAGTTTTTGACCTGGTTATCAATGCTCCTGACCAGCCCATCGAGGCGCAGGCTGAGGTAATCTGGTCAAACATCTATGGCCCCGACGACGACATTACCCCTCGTGGTATGGGAGTTCGCTTTTTACAAATATCTGGTGAACATCGTAGAGTCATAGCCAAGGTAACTTTGCAGCACCTAAAGTCGGACAAAGTTGATCCCAGGGAGTTGGAGGCTCTGCAGACTCTCATCATAGATTCAGACGAACCTCCGCCAAAATGATCTCCCAGGGACTGAACATCTGCGCTGGGCAAACGGATTTTAAACCCACATAATGGTGACAAACCGGTTGATAACAATGCAAGGGAGGGAAGAGACCATGAAGATTTTCGGCCATATCAGCTTGATATTCCTGCTTGCTCTTTCACTGCTGACCGGCTGTGAGGCTACCCGCAGTCTTACAAGCTCCATAGGCGGCAGCTCGGATGAAAATCTGCTTGCTCAGGTGCCTGCTGAAGAGCGGGAGGAGGTCAAAGAGGCTGAATTTGCCCTGCAGGTTGCAGAAGAGAAGTTGAAGCTTGCTGAAATGAAGAAGGAGTTGGCTTCTTTGCAAAAGAAATACGCGGATTATGAGGAAGATGCAGCTGACGAGTATCAGAAGAAAGCGGTCGTTAGCGTGGATCTCGCCAAGTTGGAAGCCATAGACAGAGCGGGTCTGGGTGAAAAGCAAGCAAACATAGAAGACATAGCTGACCTCAAGGCTAAAGAACTCAAGATTGAAGCCAACAGGATCAAGATCGGGGCAAAGCGAGATACCACGGGAGAGAAGATCAACGACCTGCTCAAACAGATTGATGAACAGGAGACAAAAATCATAAACTTGGAGGCTGCCGGGGTACCGGAACCCGAGAAGGCCGACGTCATGAAAACCGATGAAAAACCTGAGGAAAATAAAGTCACTGAGTCTGCAACCGACAAGGGAGAAGGAGAACAGGAAGGACAAGAAAAACCTGAAGGCCAACAATAAACCACCAAAAAGCAACAATAGAAAGAAAAATAGCATCAAAACTCTCACGAGAGTTCATTGGACCGGTATTCCAGGTTCCATGGGTGTTTTGCTTGTCTTCTCGCAGATCTGTTCGCTTTAGCGGAGGATCACGCCGGTTGAATAATCCAGGGAGGTAGTAACCATGACTAGTCTCTTACGCTCCGACATAGCTGAGGCGCGATTGACATATGAGGGCCGGTACGAAGCTAGGGAGATGAGCAATGAGAAAGTCTCCACTTTTAATCTGAGGCACCAGGAGGTGATGGATTTTTACGGCCTGGAATTAGCGAAAGGCACGGTATTCATCATTGAGGACCGGGTAAGCGGGCTTTCCAATCTTGGCGTATTCAGAAGTAAGCAATTACGCCAGGGGGTGATCCTGGCGGCAGCCCTGCCGGCGGCGGCGGTTGCTATTGACGGTTTCGGTTCGCTGCAGGATCTGCCCAAAGAGGAGCAAACCAAGGCAATGGTCAATCGGCTCAAAAGACGGAACGACCGAAACGCGGCCCAGGTTATGGGCGAGGTGCTCCAGATTACCACGGAGACCTTTGAAGTCGGCGACGAGGTCATTATCGAGAGCGCAATAACCGAGGGGGTTAGGGTCAAGCCGGGACTGGAGGCCGGTGGTAATCCCACCATTCCGGTGGGCGCCCTCTTCGGCAAAAAAGAGCACTGCAGCCGTTACGGCCGCGGCGTGAGCAAGGAAGTCACCAGATTGTCTATGGGCTCCGATGTGATCGACGGCACCGGCAAGTCGGTTAAGGGCTTTCACAGTTCACTTACTGCCCTTTTTGTCACAGAATCCGATTTTAAAAGGCATCTGCCCGACATTTACGTAGAGCGTTGGATGGCCGGCGCCATGTTTCCAGAGTTCAACCCCAGGAGTACCGATCTGCTGGAGGAGACCAAGATAATCGCCGAAGCCTGTGGCATAAGAGATCTTTCTGAAATGACCGCTTACTTTCTCGACCGACCGCGCCACCACCTACCAATGGACCAGTTAAATAGTATGGGGGTGTCCACTCCTTACGACAAGGATGGAGACCTCTTTCCGGCAGTGGTAATGGGACTTGATGGTCTACGCTGTCCTGATGGTCGCGGTTTCCACAGCATGATAGGCGAGATAGGGGGGAGTGCAGAGTGGACGGTTGGTGCCCTGCCTCTGGTCTGGCGCGGTGGTCAGAGCCTGGGTATGCTTACCAGCCAGAGTTCACTAACCAGAAAGGACCTCTCCCCAGAGGAACTTTGGAACGAGCGCTTCCACTACACTGAGGAAGAGCTCATCCTCCTTCAGGATGCACGTTTTGAACAAAAGCCGTATTTCACGGTCTGCGACTTAATGGATAAGCCATTTGCCGGCGGAGTAAGTGCCTTCGGAGCCATCTCCGACAACTATTTTTTTCCTCACCTCGAAGGAGTCAAAGTCGACCGCGAGCGCGGTTTCATCACCACCAACACCTTTATGGTAAACTCCCTCGGCAACATCGAGCATTGGCAGCTCACCTTCAAATGCATTGAAGGAATAGAGGCCACAGGCAAGAAGATGCAGTCACCAAAATCCGCATTACGTGGTCTCGATGAGGCTGAGATTGATAAACAGATCAAGGCCATGGTTGATGACCAACTCAAGCGCTTCAGGCTCAAACAGTTCTTTGTTAATGAGTATTACCCGGCTATAATTCATACCGACGGCAAAATGGTGGTGCTTGAAAATACGGTGGAGGGCCTGATTGCCAGGGGGGCTCTCAGCGAATATGATCGGGCTATAGTCAAAGCTGTGGTAAGGGATGTGCCGGAATGGTTCGCCGGCCCGGCCTAACCCTAAAGGAGATCTCACATGAGTTCAGGTCTTATTGTAACCATGGGTGTCTTTGTGTTGATTGGGCTTTTTGGTCTGATCATTTTATGGGACCGGAAGAAGACTGAACGAGAAGAGGTTGCCCCCCAGAGGGGCGCTGAAGTCCAAATGAGTCCCACAGAGAGATGGGACTCACACGTGGAGCAATTGCAGAAA
>CAMYLW010000201.1 GCA_947259475.1 Thermodesulfobacteriota bacterium | reverse complement strand
AGTTTGTTTGGAGGTATAGATTCTCACCTTCACCAGGCTGTACTTCCCTTTCACTTTCTCACCATCGTAGCTAACCTTGTCCCCTGAGTAATTCTCAATCCTATTCATGTAGGCCTGCTCGAGAAGATCAGTAAACAGGGGAACAAACTCTCTTTTTTCCTCATCGGTTCGCTGCTGCCAGTGCTTTGCCAGGGAGCGCCGCGCCATCTCTCGCCAGTCAAAACGTTCACTTGCGGTGTCACGAAGCAATTTCCTCCGTTTTTCGGCCTTGGCCGGATCTTTGAGAGCTGGATCTCCTAAAATATCAATCATTTTATCGATGGTCAGTTTCATCTGCTCAGTGGGTTCTCCAGCCTGGGTAGGAGCAGCCAGACCAAAGATCAACAGGAATAGGACTGTACTGCAACAGAAAGCTCTAAATACCATGCCTGTCTCCGTGTGAGAGTTACTCAACTTTCCAAGAACATACTCTTAAATTAAGTCCTCATATAGCGATTTCAACTTCAAAATGCAAGTGAACCTCATTATATTAAAATTGTGGTACTTGCAGGGCCCGAGCGATTGCTTTGAAACTCTACCTTTGACACCGGCCGTAAAATATAGCATATAGTTCCCTGTTGTGCACTCGGTTACTACCCAGGAGTTTGCCCATTATTCTGGCATGTTACGAAAAGTCCTCTCCTCCCCCACCGGGAGACTATGTCACAATGCGCCGAAGCCGTCATTCCGGACGAGCTCCGTTTCGCGGAGCGAGATCCGGAATCCAGAGAATGCTCAATGACGTCATTTGGTGTCTGGTTCCCCGCCTTCGCGGGGACGTTGTCTGGATCCCGGCTCGCGTCCTCCGCAGGCGGACTTGGCCGGGATGACGAATAGTGACCCACTCTCCGGGGAGAGGAGAAAATCCAAGAGAGCTACATGCGATGGAAACAATCCTAACTCTTTTTGCTATAACTGGAGCTGCCATCTGGCTGACCATCCTGCTTTTGCCCTGGCGTCCTTGGAGTACACGCGAAGTTCTGGATGCGTCCTCTCCTTCTGCCGAGGAGGATCTGAGTGACATAACTGTGCTTATTCCTGCCCGCAATGAAGCTGAGACTATAAAAGCCACCTTACCAGCCTTAACTGCTCAAGGCAGAGGTCTCAATATCATTCTTATTGATGATCAGTCAAGCGATGGTACTGGTCAGGTTGCGCGTAAAGCTGTGGATGAAAACCTTCTCATTATCAAAGGAGAGTCTCTTCCTTCCGGCTGGACCGGAAAACTCTGGGCCCTCGAGCAAGGGAGGGGCCACATCAAAACCCCTTTTACCCTTTTACTTGATGCTGACATTGAACCTTTGCCGGGCATCATCGGAGAGCTGAAAAGAGCCATGCAGGAAAGAGATGTGCAACTAATCTCACTGATGGCAGAGTTGCGCATGGAAACCTTTTGGGAGCGGCTATTGATGCCGGCCTTTATATACTTTTTCAAACTGCTATATCCCTTTCGTCTGTCCAACACCGGGACTTCCAGGGTTGCTGCCGCAGCCGGGGGTTGCATCCTCTTGGAGACCCGGCTTCTGCATGAGATAGGAGGATTCGATTCTTTGCGAGGAGAATTGATTGATGATTGCGCCCTGGCGCGAAGGATCAAGACACTGGGCTACAAGACATGGATCGGTCTCACCCATTCGGTGCGTAGCATTCGCCCATATGAAAAATTGAGGACAATCTGGGAAATGGTGGCGAGGACAGCTTTTACCCAGCTGCACTACTCTGGCCTTGTGTTGGCCTTGTGTACAGCCGTAATGGTGTTGAGTTTTGTGGTGCCAGTACTGGGGCTTTTTCTGCCAAGTGGCATGGCTAAATTCTTTTCAGCCCTAGGTTTGGCCATCATGATCCTGTGCTATCTGCCAACACTCAAATTCTACGGACTGCCTGGTCGATGGGCCTTGGCCTTGCCCCTGATCGGCATTCTCTATCTGGCCATGACCTGGACATCGGCCATGCGGTATTGGCTGGGTATAGGCTCGCACTGGAAGGGCAGGGTCTATCAGTGAAGAGTGCCCGTCCACTGACTAATGTCCATCCGAAAACTCCACTCTCGCATGTCATTCTGAGGAGGGAAACGACGAAGAATCTCGAGATCCTTCGCTGCGCTCAGGATGACAAACCGTCGCTTTTTTCGGGGAGCCTGCCCTGAGCTCGTCGAAGGGCTCAGAATGACATGAACTAGTTTCCCAATGGACACTATCCAGCGTATTGTTTGATCTTCTCATTCAGTTTCTTTAGTAGGGCATCGAAACCATTTTTCTTGAGGTAAGAGGTGTAGTCTGCCCTTTTTAAGGAGAGATCGCTGACGCCTTCTGCGATGACATTGATGATGCGCCATTGATAGTTGTTCTGATGTAGAATGTAGTCCAGTTCGATCTCTTCTCCGTTCGCTTTGATTAGTACAGTACTTACCAGACGGTGGCCCCTTTTGAGTTCCTCTCCTGAAATCGTCTTGAAACGCTCGCCGGAATAGCCGTCGAAGCGGTTGGCATAGGTGGCGATGCTCAATTTGCTGAAGGCTCTGATAAATTGAGACTTCTGCTCTGCAGTGAAGCTCCTCCAGTACCTGCCCACCACAACCTTTGAAATGTAAGGAAAGTCATAGCTGGCGGTAACAGTCGGAGCAAGCCGCTGGTAGCGACCTGCATATCCGAGCTTCTTGGCTTGTTTCATGACAAAGAGCAACTCGGCGTGGAGAACTTCTACCACCTTAGCCGCAGTATCGGCAGCGGGTGCTACCGATGGCACAGACAAGGTCAGGGCCAAACAGGTTGTTACCAGTATCTGCACCCAGTGTGGTCCATATCTAGAGCCAAGAGTTTGCCTAAGATATATGAAATCCCAAACTCCAAGCACCAAATTACAAACAAATCTCAAATTCCAATACCAAATGACCCAAACAGGTTTGGAATTTCTACTCCTCCACCACTCCACCACTCCATCACTCCAACAAATAACCTTTAGCTTCCTGCCGGATGTTCGATTTCTTTCTCGTCACAAGACTCAGATGCAGTTGCAGAACCTTCCACAGATAAATCGGGCGCCATGGGGCCATATGTGCGCGGCCCGCGGAGGGAGACCCATAGGGCTTTCAGAGGATGTGCAAGCATGTCGTTAACCGCACTCGGCTCAAATCCACTATGGAGCATACATTGGGCGCATTTGGGATTGCGCCCGGTACCATACCTGTCCCAGTCTGTTTCTTCTATGAGTTCCCTGAAACTGGAAGCATGGTTTCCTTCCTGCAATAAATAACAGGGACGCTGCCAGCCGAAGATGTTACGTGTTGGGTTGCCCCAGGGGGTGCATTGATAGATTTGGTTGCCGGCCAAAAAATTAAGGTAGAGAGTGGTGTGATTGAATTTCCACTTGCGCTTCTTACCGAGTTTGAAAATGTCCCGGAAAAGCTGTTTGCTGGCAGTGCGCTGCAAAAATACTTCCTGCTGTGAGGCACGTTCGTAACTGAAACCGGGGGCAATGGTAACTCCCTCTATTCCGAGACCCATGGCGAAATCAAAAAACTCGGCGGCCTCCTGGGCGCTCACCCCCTCGTACAGAGTGGAATTTATTGTAAGCCTGAACCCCTTTTGGTTTGCTGATTTGATAGCATCCACTGCCAGATCAAATACTCCTTGCCGACAAACGAGAGCGTCATGTCGTTCACGATTTCCGTCAAGGTGAATTGAAAAAGTAAGGTATGGCGAGGGCGTATAGTCCACAAGATGTTTTTTGAGGAGCAAACCATTGGTGCATAGGTAGACAAACTTCTTGCGACGAGTAATCCCTGCAACTATCTGAGCCATCTCTTTGTGGAGCAGAGGTTCACCGCCGGCTATGGAAACCACAGGGGCGCCACATTCATCCACCGCTGCAAGACACTCTTCCACACTGAGAGTCTTGTCGAGAATTTCCTCCGGGTGCTCGATCTTACCGCAACCAGCACAGGCTAGATTACAGCGAAATAGAGGCTCCAACATCAAGACAAGGGGATAGCGTTTTTCCCCGCGCAGCTTCTGCTTAGTGATATAGCTGGCAACACGGTACTGTTGGATTAGAGGAACACCCATTCTGAGCCCCCCAGGTAACAGTGGTCACAAATTTTTTATTTTGAATATCGAATACCCGCCCGCCTCGCCTGAGCGGCTCGCGATGGCGGGCAGGTCGAACAAGGAATTTCGAACAGCAGAAGTTTTCGAAAGCAATGAGACGGGCGAAGAGGCATAAGGCATAGGGCGTAAGGCATAAAGCATAAAGCATAAGAAGAGGATAAGTTTGATTGTTCTTGCCTTGTGCCATGTGCCTTGCGCCTTGAGCCATGCCCTGTGCGACAGCCCAAGACCGGGTTCGTCCTCCCATAGCTGGATATTCGATGGACCTCGGATTCTTTACTCAGAGATATGCTGATTTGGGTAAACGAAAGCGTATGGTTTCCTGTTTACCCTCCATCTCCCGCACGTGCAGTTTGCCAAAGTCGTCCAATCTGTCCAGGACCTCTTGCACCAGTATTTCAGGTGTTGAGGCTCCAGCGGTGATCCCTGTCCTCGCCTTGTTTGTGAACCAGGCGGGATCAATCTCTTCCCCGTCCTCGATCAAGTACGCAGGCAGATCATTCTGTGCGCCTACCTCGCGAAGACGGTTGGAGTTTGAACTGTACCGAGCCCCCACTACCAAGAGCAGATCAATCTCTTGAGCCAGTAACCGTACAGCGTTCTGTCTGCTTTGGGTAGCGTAACAGATATCCTTCAAATCAGGCCCAATGATAGGGGGGAAACGTTTTTTCAAAGCGTCTATAACGTGGCGAGTATCGCCCATGCTCAGAGTCGTTTGGGTGACGTATGCCAGACGATCAGAATCTCTGACATGCAGTGATTCAACTTCAGCCACGCTTGATAGTACATGGACCGTCCCATCGGTACGTCCCCTGGTCCCTTCCACTTCCGGGTGGCCCGGATGACCGATGATAATAATCTCCATGCCCTGGCGACTGTGACGCTGGGCTTGCCTATGTACTTTGGTGACCAGGGGACAGGTGGCGTCGATAGCTCGCAGATTTCGTCTTTTCGCTTGCTCGACCACTGCGTTGGACACGCCGTGGGCACTGAAGATGGTCACGGCAGACAAGGGCACTTCCTCTAAATCTTTGACGAAACGGGCACCTCGCACTCGTAAGTCGCCAACCACATGCCGATTGTGGACGATTTCATGTAACACGTACACCGGGGTGCCATGGAGTTGGAGCGCGCGGTCCACGGTCTCTATGGCACGCACCACTCCTGCACAAAATCCACGGGGTTTAGCCAGTATCACTTGCATCGTCTACCCTTTGCTTTAGTCCGGATATTTTACGAATCGCCTGCTACGACCACAGATATGGCCGTCCTTCCGGGCGTCCTCGGATGTCGGCCCCTGCGACGTACCGTTCAGGTACGCCTCGGAACCAATCCCGCGGTACGGTTACCCGGTGGCACAGCCATCTCCACGGTCTCACGACGGCAATTCATGAAACATCCGGGTTAGAATTGTAGCCGAGACCCTAACATAATAATGGGGGATCGGAAAGTCATAGGGGGATCTTCGATTTTGGATTGGGGATTTCGGATATGAGATGTGGGATATTCAAGACACAAGGCTCAGGGCGCAAGGTTGAAGAATTCAGGAGCTAGGAGATTATAATAATTGTTTTTGGTCTTTTCTCCTGTCTCCTGTCTTCTATCTCC
>CAMYLW010000200.1 GCA_947259475.1 Thermodesulfobacteriota bacterium | reverse complement strand
CCTTCTATCATGCCTACGCCGGAGAGCGCCGTTATGTGAGAGCGGTGCGCTCCTTAAGATGATGCGTTATTCGTTGGTCTAACTTATTCTATCTTTCTTTTTACAGAATTCTGGTGACCTAGTTGAGTCGTTAACAGATAAACTCCCCTGCCATTCTCCTGAAATTGTGAGTTACATACTTTAATCCACACTTTTGCATTTCAGAAATGCCCACGATATCTAGGATCATATCAATATCAATAGAGGTGTTCTCCTAACCTCTTTTAGGGTGGCCCCCATTGGCCTCAACTGTTTTGGTCAGTGGGGGCTTTTTATTCTTGCTATTTTCCCGCTGACTTTTATAATCTGGAAGCGGCCTGATTTTCCTGCACCAGTGAACGTCCGCAAATCCAGCTTGGACTCCACCTGTTTGATGAAATTTATCAAATGCAATGGATAGAAAGGCTTACCTAAGAAATGGTTACGTAGCTTATCTGGGAGTGTAAAATGAAAAAACTATTGATAACTTTAATTGCTGTATTGTTATTGGTTACTGCTGTTAATTGTAGTGGTAGAGAAGGAACATTTGATGAAATGTGTTTCAAAGAAGAGAATGAAGTTGACATGTGCTATGACGACAGTACATGGCATTATAATTATTGGCTAAAACGCAAACAAAATTTGTATGGTGATAAAACCGTTATTGGAAAATAATCTACAAGCAACACAGCACCACAGTTCAAGTTGGCATTGGACATAGTTTACTGGAATGGTCAGTGCGGGTTTTTCTTTCTTCACGTAAATAAAAACCATATATTGTGTCAGATTAAATTCCAGCCAAGTGTAAATTAAGGGATGCAATATGAAGCCTGACCGAACTACTGGGAAATTACACATTACTCGTCTTATCTACACTTCTCCATTGTCCATAGCCTCCCTTACAGGTAACCACCGCCTAAAGAGTTCAAGACCGCTTGTAAACGAGATCTGAATCTTTAATGAATTTCTGCTTAAGCAGTAGTTTACAGTATTGACACACAATGCTCTCACAGCTTATACTCCCACCCATCGAAAGCGAGTTCTTGAGAACCTGTCGTTACATATCGGTGGTCAACCTTCGCAAAAGGAGTGATCCATGAACCTTCTGAGTAACGGCATAAGAGTGCGTTACCTCTTCCTTTTCATCGGTGTTCTGCTCTTTATTTTCCCAGCGAACTTGATGAGCACCCAAACCCCTCCGCCGGGAATGGATCCGAAGGGATATCCCGAACTTAATACCGGCTGTCTGGCGCCGGGCAAGTGCCATGCAGGTATCGAACCCATCCGGGCGCACAATTCCGACATGGCCAAACAGATTTACGACCTAGGTGAAAGGCTGGGCGATCCCAACGGTTGTGTGGTCTGCCATGGAGGTGATCCCACCGAGGACAAGGATGCGAAAAAGGCTCACACAGGTGCACCTGAAGGGAGTTCCCTGGATACCTTTGTGCTACATTCCGGCTCGGTCTGGGTAAATCAAAAGATCTGCGGCCAGTGCCACAGGGAATATGTGTATGCCCAGTACCGCTCCATCATGAACACTGAAGCGGGAAAGATCCAAGGCGCCATCTGGGGCTGGGGTCCGGCGGGAACAGGCTATGAGACGAAATACGGCAACTACGATGTGGATGACCCTGATGGTCCCGACCCTGTATTCGGTACAAAAGAGTACAAGGAATACACCAAAGCGCTCATGAAGGCCTTCCCTGCCAACTTCCCTGCCAACCTGGTACAGGTTCCGAAGACCAACGTTGGAACTCTCAAGGAAAAGCCCTATGAGGCCGTCTATACCTATATCCGCACCGATTGTCAGCGCTGTCACGTCGGGGTCAAAGGCCGGAACAGGCGTGGTGACTACCGCGGAATGGGCTGTGCCGCTTGTCACATCCCTTACAACAATGCTGGGCTGTATGAGGGCGGTGACCGGACGGTGAAGCGAGACGAAACCGGTCATTCAATGGTCCATTCCATTCAGTCCACGCGCGACGCTAAAGTGGTGGTGAACAATGTTGTGGTCTATTCTGGTATCCCGCATGAGACCTGCGTAACCTGCCACAATCGAGGCAAACGCATCGGCGTCTCCTTCCAGGGTTTGATGGAATTCCCGTACGGCAGCCCCTTCACCGCGGACGGGAAAAAGCAGCCCAAGCTGCATACCAAGGTCTACCAGTTCATCAAAGATGACGTCCATCACCAACTCAAATCCCGCGAAGGCAATCCAGAAGGCGGACTCCTCTGTCAGGATTGTCACGCAACCACGTCGTTTCACGGCAACGGGAACATAACCGGCACGTTGCTGGCCAATGTGGAGATTGAGTGTTCGGACTGCCACGGCACCGCAACCAATTACCCGTGGGAACTGCCGCTGGGTTGGGGTGATGAATTTGGCCGCGAACTCGACATGAGCAAACCTCGAGGCGTGGCAGATGAACCGCTGGAAAACAATCTAAAACTCGGAACCCTATACCCAGCAAAAGACGGCTATCTAATCACCGCTCGGGGCAACCCGTTCGGCAACGTGGTTCGTGAAGGAGACAAGGTCGTTGTTCATTCTGCAAGCGGTCTTGACTTCGAAGTTCCAGCCCTTAAAACCCTTAACCTTCAAAATAAATGGCAGAACAAGAACGAGGCAATTGCTGCGAAGATCAGGGCGCCGGAGCATTTACAGAAGATCGAATGTTACGGCTGCCATTCGGCCTGGGCTCCACAGTGCTACGGCTGCCATGTCAAGGTGGATTTCTCCGGAAAGAAGAAGGCTACTGATTGGGTAGCTGCCGGCAACACCAATTTTCCGGATGGACACACTGCGGAATCCATTCGCGACGGCAAACCGCCTGTGGCACCGGGCGTTGCCTCCGGCAAGACCTCGGAGAACCGCTCCTATCTCCGCTGGGAAAACCCTGTCCTTGGCATTAACGGTGAAGGCCGGGTGGGCCCGATAATCCCCGGCTGTCAGCAGATCACGACCGTAATCGGGCCGAATGGGGAGACTCTGATTCACAACAAGATCTGGCGAACCCCTCCAAACACCGAGGGCGGCGGTCCTGGTGGCCAACGCGGTTTAGATATGGCCCCGGCTGCTCCGCACACCACCGACCGCAAGGCCCGCTCGTGCACCTCATGCCACGCCACCAGCAAGGCGTTGGGATATGGAACTCACGACGGCCGCTACCTGAAACATTACGAAAAAGGTGTCTACGTGGACATCATGGACGTGAAGGGCCAGCTCGTAACTAGGACGGCCAAGTATCAAATCAGTCCCATTCCCGATTTGCCCATGGATCTGGATCAGGTTGTCACTCGTGAAGGTGAGCAAGTTCAATCGGTTGGGCAGCACTGGCCGCTTTCAGGGCCGTTGAGCAAAGACCAGAGAGATCATATGGAGCGAATAGGCGTATGTCTCTCCTGCCACAAAGACATTCCGACGGGTACTTTCACCTATCGAGTTATTAGTAAAGTTGGCGATGCCCTGGGGCTCATCCCGAAGACCGATGGAGAGCATCAAAAGCTCATCGCGCGAGCTATGTTTATTGCAGCGAACGTCGAACTCTTCGGTTTCCCAATCCTGGTCTTAGTTGTGTTTATTGGTATCTATCTCGTTCGACGGAAGCGCAAGAAGGCCCAGTAAGGTTGTAAACACCTAACAACATTACCCTAGAAGAGAAAAGGCCGTCTGTACATGTAAACAGACGGCTTTTTTTGACTGTAAGTAGCAGCTATCTATGTTGAATCTTGATTAGTTTCAAATAGTTAATATATGCATAACATACTTGAATGATCCGAGTGTGAGCGTAGGCGAGATGATCTGAAGTCCAGGCTGGTCCCCTGGACTGTGGATTACATACTTTAATACACACTTCTCCTCTTGAGAACCGGCCTCAATTTCTGGGGTTGAACTGACAACGAGAAATTACCAACTACCGGCTACAGCTTAATTCGCAACGAAGGGTTCACCTATTAACTGCCTGATTAAACGTTCAGCAGGGGATGGATTGAAGCCGCCGAACTTTTGAAAACGTATATAGCCTCTTTTATCGATTATCGCCATCTCCGGCGTTCCCCTTGTCCTGTATCTTTTCATCGTCTCGGGAATTCTCTCCCCGCTTTGGTGTTCATCAATTCCTACCAGGTGATGAATTCCCTTTTCTTTCACGAAAGACCTCAAACGCTTAGGGTTCTGATAATCGTGTCCCTCAAACACGGTGTGAATGCTGAGAAGTACCAGATCTCCCGAGGCAAGCTCATCACTAAAAGTCCGGTTCCACTTCTTCATCAATGGGATAGAGAAGCTGTTGCAGCCTGGACACCAGAGCTGAAAGAACTCGACCACAACCACCTTTCCCTTCAGCTCACTCAAAGTAACTCCGGGACCATTTATCCATTCCGAAATCTGCCAATCCGGTGCTTTAACCGATTGGGCCGTTACAACGCCATGCGTCATAAGAGATATAATAAGAAGCAGTAGCAATATTCTGAGATTTCTCATTGAATCCTCTCCTCGTGTAAACAAAGGCGTGAAGACCTGAAATCCAGACTGGTCCCCTGGATTGATGATTATATATTTTAATCTAAACTCTGCCTTCCTTAAACTCACCCACCACACTTTGTGCTAGCGTCCTTACAAGCTGAAGTGTGAATTAAGGGATGTAATCTAAAGTTTTCGAGAGATCAAGGTGAGTTCAAATAGCTCAAATTAAGACAACGTAATGGTTTCGTTGAGTTTTATTCAACCCAAAGGCATACGAAATCGAGCATCGTTCTGTTTAAGACTATACAATGGGTATAGCTTGGTCCGACTCCAATGAGATTAGACCCCCAGCTTCTGCTTCTTAAGCTTGATGACAACTACGGATCCATTCGGCGGAAGCAGGTTACTGTTACCCATAAAGGACACTTCCCCCCTTTTCTCGACGGCACCGTAGGTATAGGTGAAATTGCTTACAATACCCACTGGGCAGCTGTCCAGGCAAAGCAGACAACCTGTTCTTTTCTTCAGGGCTGCCGGCAGGTTGCCCCCGAAACGCATTATAAGCGGCTTTCCGTTGCTGTCCGTTATCACTTCATCAAGATCGTATTCCCTCTCGGCTCCTTCCCAGGTCACCGTCACTAGGAGGATATTACCCTGCACGTGGGTTTTTTCCTTGTTATTGAAGGTCATGTTCTCTCCGGCTTTGGCACCGATCTCTACCAAAGCTGTGTGAAACGGTTCCACGTTGACCAGGGCACGAAAAACTGATTTGTTCCCGTTGCCCCCGCCCTCAAAGACAACCGGCGCATACAAATACTTGCCGTTGACTTCCGCCAGCAACGAGACGGTCTCTTTTACTTGATCGACCATGATGGGATTCGCCTTGGTTAAGCCTTCCAGTTGGTCGGCAGCAATTGCGAGGCTGCATGTGATGAAAAACAGAGAAAGTACCTGAACAACCACCTTAACACTCAAAGGCATCTTCATGACTTGATTCTCCTGTGAAATTTGAAGTGGTTTTTAGGATGGAGAAAAAAATTAATAGTTGCACTATTACAAGGATAATTTAAGAGAAAGTCAAATAGATAATCTTGATGTTCTCCGATAGGTTGTATCGGAGATTTCTATGGAAGTGAGTTCAGTTTAAGACTAGAGAATAATTGAGGGCCGTTTTGAGGGGTTAGTGGGAGGTTTTTTCCGGATTGGAGCTTGATCGTTTTGATCTTAAGTCAGCACTGGCCTGCTGGAAGTTTGATTACATACTTTAATCTACACTTTTGCTCTTGAGATCCATCTACCATATCTAGCCTGCTGCGATTGAAAAATTTACAATCAAAGAAAACAGGAGTCAGGAGTCAGGAGAAAGCGGCAAACAATTCACCTGTTTGACTAATTTTCCAATTCTCTAATAAACCTTCCCTGACTTCTGACCTCCGACCTCTGTCTTCTGCCAACTGCCTCCAACCTCGAGCGAAGCGCTCCTCCAACCTCCAACCCTCTCCCCCATGCTCTATGCCCTGCGCCCTGTGCCGTATGCCTTTCCTCTTACTTATCTTGGCCCGACCACCGACCCTTCCCCTTCCAATAGCGGAGCAAATCCCAGATATCAATACTTAATTACTTATGCCTGACCCCATTTACTGGAGAATGATGAGAACTACGGCCGAAATCATTCCTCGGGATGTCTACTATCGAAATCCTCCTTGGCCTTTGCATAGATCGCGTCAGCAAGAGTTGGGTTATCAGTTGCGAGCGTGCCGAGCTCGTCACCTATGGTCTGCAGCCGCTTCAGCGCATCGTCGCGGCTTGCTTCGGCCGCCGAGCCGAACTTTAGGTCAAAGATGTCTATGTCGCGTCGAACCTTTCCATAGCGGGCACCTGCAGCCCTGTGCTTCTCGGCGCGTTCGCCAAACGCCAGGAATGCCTGCAAGGCAGCAAGAATCGCTGCGAGGAGAGCAATGACGCCAGTGCCAATTCTCAGCCGAACATCGACGCCCTCGCTCAGAGTTGAAAAAACCGAAGTCGCGACAACGGTTGACACGATGACGCTCGGGATTCCGATTCTTCGGTGACGTTTGGCAAAAATCTCAGCTGCACGATAATGCGCCAGCCCTGTGCGTCCGGCACTCCTCCAGTACTTCTTTGATGTTGCGATGATATCGTCCATTCGTCCTCCTCCGCTTCCATGCCCCGTGCCGCAGGCTGAGGGTCAGGGGTCAGTGGTCGGACCACGCTATATTATCACATATCTTTTCTCCATGCTCCATGCCCTATGCTTTTCTCCCCTTGCGCCCTGCTTGTCTCGCCATAGTGACGCCTTGGCGTGACGACGGCGGATGCCTTATGCCTTTCCTTTTACTTAGCTTGGTCCGACCACCGACCCTTCCCCTTCCAAT
>CAMYLW010000199.1:4625-7006 GCA_947259475.1 Thermodesulfobacteriota bacterium | reverse complement strand
AAGCAGCAAAGAAAGAAGTATACCGTTTACTGCTCCCAACACAAAGCTTATCAGTCCCATGAGTCCAGCTTCCAGTAAAGTCATCCTCTGCACCTGTTGGTCTGTCGCACCCACAGCCTTCAGGACGCCAATGTCGCGCTCGCGCTCCATGACCAAGAGGACAAGAGTGTTCACGATACCAAAAATCGCTACCACAATAGCGATCACTTGCAAGGCGTAGGTTATGGAGAAGGTCTGATCAAAAATCCGCAATATCTCTTTTCTGAGTTCCCTGTTACTGGTAACGAATACTCCCTGACTTTTTTTGAGCTGGTTTCGAATGAGCGTTCTTGTCTGGTCGAGATTGGTACCGGACTCGAAATATATTCCCACCGATGTGTACCTGCGTTCTTCAGGCCAGTAGCGGTGAAAGGTGGAGCGGTCCATGATTACCATGCCGCCCTCTGTGCGATAATCATAGAAGACACCTGCAATTACAAGACTCTGTATGCCCTTGGGAGTTGGAAGTTCGAGCTGATCTCCTTCGCCAAGATCCAGCCGGTCTGCCAGCACCTCTGAGATGGAGACCTGGCCTAGCTGTCGACAGCGACGAAGGATCTCTTTGGAGGAGCCGCGCCGGTACATGATCCGGCTTAATCGTTCCTTCACCTCCAGATCAGTAACGTCCAAGAGTACCGGCACTTCACCGATCCGGATCGGGATCTCGCTGAGACGTTCCATAGCAACAAATCCAGGCAGACGAGGTAGATCCTCAACCAACTCAAGTGGCAAACTGCCTCGCTGGCCAGTAAGCCGTACCGCTGGAGAGATGTATAGGTCTGCGGCGATTATCTGCTCTGTCCAGGTTACCACTGTCTGGCGGAAGCTTAGTATCATTATGGAAATGCTAATGAGCATGGCAAGCGCTGTCATCAAAGAGGCAATGGCGACCGCCGAGCGGTTGAGAGATCGACCGAGATAGCGACTCGCCATCTTTCCCTCTATTTTGAACAGTCCGGCCAGCCCTGGTGCCAAGGCCCTGTTCACCAAAATGACACTGGCCGGGGTGAGAAAGGAAAATCCTGCCAGTATCAAGAAAGCTGCAACAAAGCCGAAAAGAGGGAGGCCGTCAACCGGTGGCTGCTGGCTGCATAAATAGCCGAGCCCCAAAACCACAGTCCCCACCAGAGAGATCCTGCCGAGATTCATATGGAGCCGCCTCTCCAAGCTACCTCGATAAAGAGCCTCCCTTGGTAAAGTGCGGCTGGCCTCAAGAGAAGGGAACAGTCCGCCCAGTAAGGCTACACCCAACGCTGCCCCTGCACCCAGGAAGATAATCAGCGGCGACAGGCTAAGGGTCTCAACACGGACTAAGAGGTAAAGCTCACTGATGGTCTGGGCCATTGCCTTAAGAGCAAATTTCGCCATCACCAGACCCAGACCCACTCCAACCAGTGCTCCTAGCAGCCCGACTACCAGCGCCTCACTCAAGAAAAGTCCGAGAATCTGCCAGCGCTGGGTTCCGAGCACGCGGAGCATAGCGATCTCATAACGCCGCTTGTTCACTGCGAAGGCGACAGCGTTATAAACCAGGAAAATACCTACAAATAGAGCGATTAGACTGAGGGCGAGGAGATTTAACCGATAGGCATTTATCATTTCTTTTATCCGCCCGAGGCGGTTCTGTGGTGGCTCAACCGTCACATCAGCGGGCAGAAGCTCCTGCAGTTGTTCGCGTACTTCTTCAACGGCGAAACCCTGTGCCAAGATCAAATCGATGCGATCAAGCCGCCCTAGCCTATCAAAAGCCTCCTGAGCAGTTGCAATATCTACCAGGGCCATGTTGCCCTCTAACGCGCGAGCCGGTCCTTTGAGTTCAAGTAGGGTTTGCAGAGGGAAGGTCAATTGCCGGGAACCAGAAAGGATTTCCACCGGGTCACCCACCTTGAGCCCGTGACGCTTGGCAAAGTTTTCGGTTAGGGCAATGGCGCCAGGTTCGGTGAGAAATGAAAGAATGGCATCAGTCTTTTGTTTGGATTCTACGAAAGAATACTGCCGAAACTCGCGGTCACTAAATACGTCAATACCGAGCATCAAAAGGGGTTCATCCACCGGCAGTGCCGCTATGACATTGAATTCCAAAACTGGTGTGGCTGCTCGCACCCCATCCAAGGAAGCCACCGTTGCATAGAGATCTTCTGGGAATCCATTTCCCTGACCCGTTACTTGTAGCTGGGTATTCCCGGCGAGTGAGGTCACCGTATCTCGGAAGGAGGTCAAGGCGCTCGAGGCCGCAGTCTTGATCCCCACAAACACTGCAACCCCCAGGGCCACGCCCAGCAAACAAAGGAGGGTACGGCCTTTATAGCTTATCAGGTGCCTAAGACAGAACCAACGCCACA
>CAMYLW010000199.1:0-4558 GCA_947259475.1 Thermodesulfobacteriota bacterium | reverse complement strand
ACTCAGGCCACAATGTTTTGGTCATTTGAAACTGGGGACCCGCCCGAAGGGTGGGGAGTCCGAAGGACAGATTTTGAAAATTCGGATTTGTTTCGTGCTTCGTGCTTCGGATTTCGATATTCCTCAGCTCCCACATCCGTATTCGATTGGGCCTAACTTCTCTTGTAAAGAAGTTAGGTATCCTCTCTGCCTGCCTCTTGGGAGCTGAGAGTGCCGTCTCGCATGTGCAGTTTCCGGGTGGCATAGGAGGCGGCTTCGCTGCTATGAGTGGCGAGGACAAAAGTGGTGCGGTGTTGCTCACTGAGTCTAGCCATTGTCTCCATGACCTGATGACCAGTACGCGAGTCAAGATTCCCGGTAGGTTCATCCGCCAATACCAGTTGCGGCTTGTTTATCAGAGCCCTGGCAATAGCCACCCTTTGCATTTCGCCGCCGGAAATCTCGTGAGGATAGTGAGTCTGACGCTCCACAAGGTCCACATCGCTGAGCAGTTCTTGCACTCGAGCTTGAATCTCTCTCTCTGATTTTCCTTGAAGGCTATGGGGAAGAGCCACGTTTTCAGCAACAGTAAGGATAGGAATTAAATTGAAAAACTGGAAAATAATCCCTACCTGGTCGCGGCGATAGCGGGTCAAATCCGCGTCAGTCAGTTGGGATATTTTCTCTCCATTCACGCTGATTGTGCCACTTTCGGGCCGGTCCAGCCCGCCGATCAAACCCAAAAGGGTGGTCTTGCCACAACCACTCTTGCCCATGATAGCCACGAATTCACCGGGCTGAATGGTGAGTGAAACGTCATCTACGGCCACAATGCGCTGCTGGCCCAAAGTGTAAGTTTTAGTAACTGAATCCAGCTCAATCATGGACTGCTTGCTTTCTCCCTCAGTCTATGCCGGGATACTCCTCAGATACTGATGTCTTTGTAGGTCGGGTGGTTTCTGCGGTAGATTAGAAATGATGAATATCTTTATCAAAAACCTTGGTCAACGAGTTGTTTAAATAGCTCTTCTTGTTCTGGAGTCAGGGACTTCGGTAGACGCACGATAATCTTTACGTAAAGATCACCCCTGCCCGTCTTATTGAACCGAGGTACGCCGTGACCCTTGAGCCGCAATTGCGTGTGGCTCTGAGTTCCTGGGGGCACTTTGAGACTGAGCTTCTTGTTATCAAGAGTGGGGACTTCTAGCTGTGTACCCAAAACCGCCTGGGTGAGAGTGACCTCCCGATTTGTAATAAGGTTGTCGCCTTTACGGTCGAAGACCCGGTGAGGCGCAACCCGAATCTTGATAAGTATGTCACCCGCGGGTCCTCCCCAGGCACCTTGCTGTCCTTTTCCAGCAATGCGAAGCTTCTTGCCGGAAGAGATTCCAGGTGGGATTTTCACCGTAACTCGCTCCACCCCGTCGCCTTTGTTGAAACCTGCCACCTTGGACCCGCCAAAAACCGCTTCTTTCAAGCTCACCTGCATGTCCATAACCAAATCGGTGCCTTTTTGGGGCTGCTGGGCAGTGCGGCCGAAAGGACCGCCAGAATAATGACCACCTCCACCTCTGCCGAAGGGTCGTCTTCCCCCCGTTCCTCCGAAAATACGGCCTAACACATCCTCTGAGCCGAAACCGAATTCCCTGAACACTTGGCCAAAATCGAAATTACTAAAAATGTCTTCCTGGCTAAAACGCTGTTGAAAGCCGTCAGCGCCGAACATATCGTACTGGCGACGCTTTTCCTTATCGCTGAGCACAGCGTACGCTTCATTTACTTCTTTGAAGCTCTCCTCTGCCTTTTTGTCTCCTTGGTTTTGGTCAGGGTGGTATTTCATTGCCAGCTTCCGATAGGCTTTCTTGAGGTCATCGTCACTGGAATCCTTACTCACACCAAGGATTTTGTAGTAGTCTTTGCCTGCCATTATCTGTTCTCGAATTTGGGTAAGTTTTCCGCGTTCAAACAACGGTAAACTTTTATTTTATCAAGGGTTGCTACCGGTTGGCAAGGGGATCGTAAAACAGCAGGCAGCCTGCAGCTGGCAGTTGGCAGCTGAAAGAAGAATCTGACTGCTGAGGGCTGACCGCTGATAGCTAAAAAGTAGCCAGAAACTTTAGTATTGAGGCATTTACCTTGAAAGCATCCTCCACCATCACCATGTGGCCTGCCCCTTCTATGATCCTCAAGGTGGCTTGCAGGAGATTATCGGCAAGGTAGTGGGAGTATTTGGGAGGTGTCATAATGTCCTCACTCCCGCAGACTACAAGGGCAGGATGTTTGATACTGTTGATTTTGCTCAGTCTATCAAACTCATTGCAGGCCTTGAAATCATCCAGCATGACTTCCTGCTGCTCAGTGAGCAGTTGCTCCAAGCCCCACTTGACGACTTTGTCCGAGGTCCCAGGCCCATAGCACCACTGCACCAACTGCAATGCCGTGGCCTCAAAATTGGCTTCTATTCCTTGGAAAATTTCGGAACTGACCCTAAGCCGTGCCCCACTGCCAATGAGTATCAGGCCATCCATCTCCTCAGGGTATTCGATAGCCGCCTCAATAACCACGGCCCCGCCCATGGAATGGCCGGCAAGAATAGGCCCACTCAATTCCAACCGCTGTATGAAGCGTATGAGCCAACGGCTATATTCGGCAATTGTGATGCAGCCTGGGCCATGACTTTGACCATGGCCCGGAAGGTCCAGGCAGATGGTGTTTACTCCCCGATCCAGACCTCTCCGTTGGTTCTGCCAGACCATACCATTGCCACCGGCTCCGTGGACAAAAACAATGCTACGCCTCTCAGGGGCTACACCATTGACTCCGGTCAGGTAGTGAATTGCGCGTCCGTCGACTTCTATAGTTGGCATATCTCATTCTAAAAACGCATAGCGCCTGGCGCATGGCGTGGGAAAATGAGATGCTATGCGCTTAGCGCTATGCAGCAGTATTGGACTTCTTTGTCTCTATCGCTTCTCTGACCAGCTCACTTGGTCCTAACCTTTCTTCAGCTTGCGCAGTTCTTCGGCACGCAACTCCTTGCGCAGGACCTTACCTACCAATGTCTTGGGTAACTCCTCGCGAAATTCCACCAGACGGGGAAGCTTGTAGGCTGCGAGTTTTTCCTTACAGTGGGCCATGACCTCTTCTTCGGTAAGAGTTTCTCCGGGCTTGAGCACCACAAAAACCTTGACGGTCTCGCCCCGGTATTCATCCGGAATACCAATGGTTACCGCGTCGGCAATCTTGGGATGTTCGTAGAGGACTTCATCAATATCTCGTGGATAGATGTTGAAACCACCGGCAATGATCATGTCTTTCTTGCGGTCGACGATAAAGACGAAGCCATCTTCATCAATGTGAGCGATGTCTCCGGTATAGAGCCAGCCATCCTTGAGGGTCTCGGCGGTTTCTTCGGGCATATTTCGATAGCCCTTCATCACTTGCGGGCCCTTGATCACCAGTTCCCCAGTCTGCCCCATCTGCTCCTCTTTTGTGCCGGTCTCCAGGTCCACGATCCGGACGTCTGTGGAGGGGAGGGCAATACCAATGCTTCCCGCTTTGCGTTTACTTTTAACTGGATTCACGTGGGTCACGGGTGACGACTCGGTGAGGCCGTAGCCCTCCAGGATTACGCTGCCGGTCAGTTCTTCAAAGCGGTTCATGATTTCCACCGGCAGGGGAGCGGAGCCGCTGACCACGTAGTTGATGGAAGAGAGATCGTACTTAGAGATCTCGGGGTAATTGACAATGGCGGTGAGTATAGTTGGAACCAGAATCGCAATAGTCGGCTTAGTCTTGGTGATGGTCTTGAGAAAATCTTTGATTTCGAAACGAGGTACCAGGGTCATGGTGCAGCCCATGCAAACAGGCCAGTTCATGACCGCAGTCATCCCAAGGACGTGGAATAGGGGGACCACACAGAGGAAACGCTCATGGCCGCGCCTTAGCTCCGTCAGCCAACTAGTAATCTGAGCCACGTTGACCGCCAGATTACTGTGAGTGAGCATCACCCCCTTTGCAACCCCGGTGGTGCCACCGGTATACTGGAGCAAGGCCACCTCATCCATATCCAGTTCTGGTCGGGGTGGGTTGCCAGGGCTGGTCTTTAGAAGTCCTTTGAACGAGTGGATGGAACCGGAGTAGGGAACCTTCATATTGAGGTTCTGCTTCTTAGCCTTGAGAGGATACAGCAGATTGAGAGGAAAGGGGAGGTAATCCCGGATACTCGTGATAACGAGGTGCTCCACCTGGGTCTCTTTCCAGACCTTGTCGATGCGTGGAAACAGATGATCCAGACCCACCAGCACTTTGACCCCAGCATCGTTGAACTGATGGATCATCTCCCTTTCCACGTACATAGGATTGGTCATTACCGCCACGCCACCAATACTGAGAACAGCATAATAGCTGATGATGGTTTGCGGACAATTGGGTAGCATGATGGCGACCCTGTCCCCGGGCTTTACCCCCAATTGACTGAGACAGGCAGCAAACCTGCTGACATGATCAGCCAACTGCTGGTAAGTGAGTTGGGCCCCTGCGAACTCGGTGGCTGTAACCTGAGGAAAGTCTCGAGCTG
>CAMYLW010000198.1 GCA_947259475.1 Thermodesulfobacteriota bacterium | reverse complement strand
AAAGCAAGCGGACCCGGCCCTATCATCGTTGCCTTCCGAGGTAGCAGAATAGCCCTGGGACACGGCCTCAGCCAGAAAGTGCTCGTCTCTACCAACAACAACCCCGCCAAAGACATTGGCTGAGGAGTTCCACTCATATTGGTTCCCGGTTACAATCCTTATCATTTCTGCAGACTAGAGTGAGTTCGGTCGGGGACCTTATTCGTCGGATTTGGAGCTATGTTGATGATTCCATTGAGTGAGTTCAGAGAAGGTGAGCGCGGTGTCATCAAACAATTGAACGGCAGGGGCACCTTTCGCAAGCGACTACAGGAGATGGGCTTTATCAGGGGATCTGAGGTATTCGTTGAAAAATATGCTCCTCTTCGAGATCCGATTGAACTGGTGATCAAAGGCTACCACGTGTCGCTGCGGGTGGAAGAAGCGGCCCAGATAATGATGGAAAAACTGGAGCAAAAACGAGAGTGAAGAAAGAAGCCACTACTATTGCCCTGACCGGCAACCCGAACTCTGGGAAGACCACCATTTTTAATAATCTTACAGGTACTCGCCAGCATGTGGGAAACTGGCCGGGGGTGACGGTCGAGAAGAAGATGGGGACCGTGATCCATAACGGCCACCGATTGCAGGTGGTTGATCTGCCGGGGACCTATAGTCTGACCGCATATTCCATCGAGGAAATCGTGGCCCGCCGTTTCCTGGTTGACTCGAAACCGGATGTGGTTGTGGATATTGTCGATGCCTCCAATCTGGAGAGAAATCTCTACCTCGCCACCCAGCTTATAGAGATGGGGGTAAAGCTTATTCTTGTCCTTAACATGGCTGATGTGGCACAGGCGCGCGGCCACGAGATTGACGCTGACAGGCTGGGTACTCTGTTGGGTGTGCCTGTGGTTTTCACTATCGGTACCAAGAATCAGGGGATGAAGGAATTACTGGACAAAGTGCTGGAAGTGGTCGAGGACCGGGATACGGTGAGCCGGCACATCCACATTTCCTACGGCTACGAGCTGGAGAAAGAGATCAAGAAGATCCAGGACGTTATCTGGAGAGATCCCTCAGTTGGTGAGCGCTTTTCAACCCGCTGGCTGGCCGTGAAACTGTTGGAAAATGATGAAGCCGTGCAGGAGAGGGTAAGATCGCTCGGGGAGATCGGCAAAGAAATTTTGGCTCAAGCTGAGGCGAGTCGCGAACGGTTGGCTGAGTTTTATAAAGACGACGCTGAAATGGTACTCACAGACCAGCGCTATGGCTTTATTGGGGGGGCTCTCAAGGAGGTCCTTAAAATCTCCGCCAAAAGCAAACTTGATCTCTCCAGGCAGGTCGATCTGTTTCTTACCAATAGGATTCTGGGTTTTCCCGTTTTCATCTTCTTCATCTGGGCCATGTTTCAGCTGACCTTTACTGTCGGAGCCTATCCAATGGAATGGATAGACGCCGGGGTGACCTGGCTTGGAGCCGTTGTTACTGCCCTGCTGCCGGCGGGACTCTTACAGGACCTACTGGTCAACGGTATAATAGCCGGCGTGGGTAGTGTAATCATCTTCTTGCCCAACATTTTGATTCTCTTTTTCTGTATTGCCGTGTTTGAGGATACAGGCTACTTGGCGAGAGCCGCCTTTATCATGGACAGGGTAATGCACATCATTGGGCTGCATGGCAAGTCGTTTATTCCCCTGCTCATGGGTTTTGGTTGTAATGCTCCGGCGATCATGGCTACGCGCACCCTCGAAAGCGAGCGTGATCGGTTGCTGAGTATTCTGATCAACCCTCTGATCAGTTGTTCAGCCCGATTACCCGTATATATACTGCTGGCGGGAACATTTTTCGGAGCCAGTGCCGGCAACGTTATTTTCAGCATCTATGGACTCGGCATTGCCCTGGCCATAGCCATGGGCAAGCTCTTCAGTGTCACTCTTTTCCGGGGTGACATGGCTCCCTTCGTGATGGAACTTCCCCCTTATCGGGCGCCAACATTGAAGAGTTTGCTGATTCACATGTGGGATCGTAGCCAGATTTTCTTGCGCAAAATGAGTGGGGTGATCCTGGTTGGCTCCATCCTGGTCTGGGTCCTCAGCAGCTTCCCCCGAAGCCCCGATCTGCACCGGGGCCAGGCTGTGGAGAGAGGGGCCAATAGTACCACCCAGGAAAGGGTGATCACCGTTGCTGAATCCCAACAGCCAGTGTCGCCCTCGACGCCGGAGGATTATCTGAAGAATTCGGATCTGAACAATGAAATGGCAAGGCTGGAAAGCAGCTTACTCGGGCGCTTGGGTCATTTAATTCAGCCAATCTTTGCTCCCTTGGGTTTTGACTGGCGAACGAGTGTGGCCGTGCTCACGGGATTTGTGGCAAAAGAGATTGTGGTGAGCACTCTCGGAGTATTGTATGCAGCCGGAGCGGATGTGAACGAGGAGAGTGACGCGTTGCGCCGGTCCTTGCGGGCCTCAGGCATGACTCCTCTGGGGGCATACACCCTCATGGCTTTCGTACTCATCTACATTCCGTGTTTGGCTACAGTGGCGGTGATTCGGCGCGAGACCAATTCTTGGAAATGGACCGGGTTCAGCATTGGCTATTCCCTGGTCCTGGCATGGATGGTCTCCTTCCTGATCTATCAAGGTGGGAGGATTGTTGGACTGGGATAGCCACGAAGCGCGGTGCGCTCCGCGCACTATGCACTAAACACTAAGCACTGGAAAGACTCTGAGGATGCTCGTTTTGGTGCTTAGTGCCTACTGCCTAGTGCCTAGTTTGGGCAAGAGTTGTTTACGGAGGCCGACCATGCCATTCCGGGTACCTCTGCATTTGAAGAAACGATAACGCTATGGCGATGAAAGACTACCAAGTCAAAAAAATGTTCGAGACCATAGCCTTCTCCTATGACTTCCAGAACAGCTTTCTCTCATTAAGAAGGGATTCATATTGGAGGCGAGCCATGGCTCAGTGTCTCAAGTTTCCAGGTGAAGCCCTGGTTTTGGATATGGCTACTGGCACGGCAGAGGTTGCAGTCGAAATATGCAAGTACCACCCACAAGCCAAGGTCGTGGGTGTGGATTTTTCTCCTGAGATGCTCAAAATGGGTCGAAGAAAAGTGAGATCCGGAAGGCTGGACAGCCGTATTCACCTGAGCTTGGGGGATGGACGTCAATTGCCGGTGAAAGACGGCTATTTTGATGCTGCGACTATTGCCTTCGGCATCCGAAACATAGAGGAACGCGAGCAGGCGCTAGCCGAATTCCATCGCGTCTTAAAGCCAGGTGGTCAGTTGTTGGTTATGGAATTTGACATCCCCGACGACCTGGTGCTGGGAACGATCTACCGGCTCTACTTTGATGTCATCATGCCGCCGCTGGGGAATTTGCTGTCGCGGACCAATTATGCTTATAGCTATCTGGCCGACTCGGTACACGGTTTCCCAACTGCAAATGATTTTCTGGCGGAGATTGGCAGAGCCGGATTCACTTCTTTAGGGATTAAGAAACTCACTTACGGCATAGCCAAGATTTTCAGGGGGGTTAAAAGCGCATAGAACAATGTACAGCTGGCAGCAAGAATCCGGAGAGGCACACGGCTCAAGGCTCAGGGCGCAAGGCAAAAAATTTGTCTTCTATTACCTTATGCCTTGCGCTTTATCTAAATTCGCAATCCGAAATTCGCAATGCTCTTCCATGCTCTATGCTTCTCTGTCACGGACAACGGACGACTGACCACGGACCACCGGCAGGTGATAGATGAAAGTAAATTGGGCTGAAAGGCTCTGGGTAAACAGTCCCTTGCGGTTTTTTATCCAACAGCGGGAAACAAGGTTTTTTAAAAGGTTACGAAATCTGGAGCCTGGGACTCGCTGTCTGGAAATTGGCTGTGGTCACGGTGCGGGAGCCAGGATAATTCTAAGAACTTTTCAACCGGAGCGGTTAGATGGCTTAGACGTCGACCCGGCCATGATTCGCTTGGCCTCAAGAAGACAGCCCCAATGGACCATTGATCGTCTTCAGTTTCTAGTAGGAGATGCACAGCAACTGCCCTATGCCGATGGTAGCATGGATGCTGTGTTCAATTTTGGTATTATTCACCATTTAGAAAACTGGGAGCAGGGAATAAGTGAGATCTGCCGGGTACTAAAGAAGGGTGGTGGGTTCTATTTTGAAGAGATCTACCCTGCACTTTATGCCAATGTAATTACACGCAGGCTGCTCGAGCATCCCACTGAGAACCGTTTTCACGGCCCAGAGTACCGAGCGGCCTTGCAGAAGGAGGGTCTCAGGCTGCTACCCGGGTACAAGGAAACACGGTTTGCTATTCTGGGAGTAGCGGTTAAGGAGTGAGCTGGCAGGAAGCAGCAGGCAGCTGGCAGGGGGGCAGCCCTTACGTAGGCAGCAATAAAACTAGGCACTAAGAACTAAGCACTAGGCACCATAACGACTACCCTTGGCGGGCACGGAGGCCCGCCCCACCAAAGGAGCAGGGCCTCGGGCATATTTGATATTTTTTACTCTATGCTCTATGCTCTATGCTCTATGCCCAATTGATTCTAACTCCTTAAAGGAATAAGAGATGAACCGTTTTCAACGCACAT
>CAMYLW010000197.1 GCA_947259475.1 Thermodesulfobacteriota bacterium | reverse complement strand
GATTTGCTCAGCTGTTTGGCGTGGGAAGATACGCTGGAGAGCGCTAACCAAATCTTCTTGAGCGAATCCTGACCTGACTCCTGTCAGACTGATGGCGAACGTTTTAGCATCTGCGGCAGCCGTATTCTGAGTCATGGATACCCCCAGTTTAGTATAAGAAAAGACCCTCGATTGATTTGCAATTTTCATTCCGAAATAAGCACATGGAGCGTTTCTCAGCTGGTATCTGGCAGCAGGTAGTTAAAACCTTGGCATCAGGTGCTTGCATGAAGTAAGTGGCAGTTCCTCAGGGGCTGCGCGCTGCCTGCTGCTAGCTGCTTGCTGTCTATGGCGCAGAGCGCAATAGACTCAAATCGCCTTTCTGGTTCGCTCGTAGACTCCAACGATTTCTTCCAGAAAAGACTCGTCAGAAATGCCAGGTCCGGGTGTAATCCCCCATCTCTTCATCAACCGGTGTACAATAAGGCCCGCGAGCTCGCGTCGGTGTTTCCCGTCCAATGCCTCCCTTCTCTGGAGAAATGACCGTACGAGCTGATACTCTTTCGGTTCCAGGGTAGAGAGATGGAGTTCAAGGTCCGGCACGTTCAACTTGGAAGTTGAGCGCAGGCGAGTCCTATCCATGGGAACATTGCTCCTGCGTTCTACAATCACTACCGTACCAGCGGCATAGTCCCCGATCCTCTGGCTGCGAGAACTCAGAAACATCACGAATAAGCCTAACGGGTAGAAGCCCAGCAATATATCCACCGCCCTCAGAATGTTGCGAATGGAGGACTCCAGCCAACCAATGGGCTGGCCGTTAACCCGGATCACCCGGAGCTTTTGCATTCTCTTTCCCGGGGTCTGACCGCTCCACAGGGCTTCAAAAATAAGAAAGTATCCCAAATCCACCACGCCGTAAGCAAGGACTCCCAAGGCAAACAGCCAGGTTCGGGGGAGACTTGTCACAACACCGGTTGGGTTCAAACTCGGCAGCAACCGAGCCAGCATAAATACTGCCAAAAAGATGCAGAGAATAATCAAAGCCCGGAAAGTTATATCCAGTAAGAAGGCTGTAGAGCGCGTTCCCAACCCGGCAAGTACGTATTTGAACCCCACGTGTTCTGGAGTTTGAATCTTCAGGATCTCTTTTGCTGTTTCCATCTCAATGACCTTTTGCTACTCTACAGGCATGAGTCAATCCATCGAGAAATTCATCGAGTCCAGAAGACCACGCTGGGAGCGGTTGGAAAAACTCATCCAAACCCTGGAACAGGGAAAAGCGCGACGTCTGCGCCCGTCGGAACTCCCCGATATGGGCCGGTTATACCGGGAGGCCACGGCTGATCTCGCCCGGTTGCAGACTTTCCAACAACAGGGGGCTCTCCCCGATGAGTTGGTTGACTACTTAAACCATCTGGTGGCCCGGGCCCATGGCCAGATCTACCGCAGCCCCTCCCCTGGATGGCGTTCCTTGTGGATATTCCTTCGCTCCACTTTCCCTCTAACCTTCAGGGAAACAGCTCCCTGGACCCTATCTGCCCTCGGTATCTTCCTCCTCGGGTGCGGGTACGGCTTTCTAGCAGGTCTTGTTGACGACAGCTTCATCCCGCTTGTCGCCCCCCCTCACCTTATTGAACAAGTTGAAGGGGGAAAAGTTTGGTTCGACTCTATCCTGGCTATCCGTCCTCTCGCCTCCAGCATGATAATGAGAAACAACATCTCTGTAACTTTTCTGGCCTTCGCCCTTGGCATGACTTTTGGCCTCGGAACCGTTTATATTATGGCCTTCAATGGACTGCTACTTGGAACCTTGGCCGCTTTGTGCCATCTTCACGGTCTGGATGTGGATTTTTGGTCCTTTGTACTTCCTCACGGAGTTATCGAACTCACCGCCATATTTATAGCGGGCGGAGGAGGGCTTCTGCTCGGGTCAGCTCTGATCTCTCCCGGCGATCTTTCCAGAAAAGAGGCACTGACTCAGAGGGGTCGAAAAGCCGTCCGACTTATTCTCGGCTGTGTTCCCCTGCTCATAGTTGCAGGGATTGTTGAGGGCTTTTTATCCCCGTCTCATCTGCCACCGTGGGTCAAATTTCTCTTAGCTGGCCTACTCCTGGGACTTTTGCTCTGCTACCTCCTGTTGCCAGCATCTCACAATAGACCTCGTCGCTTCACCTCCAAATAACGTTCCATGGTTCCTATTGATAGTTTTGAAGGAGGAAGATCCATAGCCAGAGCTCCCTTTTGCACCAGACCACCAAGCGCTTTGCTGCGTTGGCGAAGGAGTTCCTGGAGCACTGCCCGTTCATACACGCCCTGAACCTTGGAAGGTGGGCGAGCCAACAACTCATCCCACTCCGATTCCCTGATGGCAACACACAGCGGTAGATGAAGGGGTCTCAGAAGTGATACCGCAGCAAGGAGGTTTTCTGACGCCACCTCGTCCAGCAGGTCCGTGTAAATCACCACCAGGCTTCGCCGCCGAACCTGTGACCGAAGCCAGAGAAGCGCCTGTTCGTACTGGGGCTCAACCAGAGCGGGCCGCAAGGATATGGTCCCCTCCAGAATGAGTTGCAGTTGCTCAGGTGTCCCTCGAGGCGGGATAAAAGAGATTACCCGATCAGCGAATGCCAGTATTCCCGCCTGATCCCCTCCTGAAAGGGCGGTGTGGGCCAGGTGAACCGCTGCCTCCAGGGCGTGATCCAGCTTTGTTTTCCCTTCTGACTCGGTTTCGAGGATCATCCCCTTCCACGTATTCCCTGAGAGACTCGAATTCACGGCCTTCTCCCCTCCACTTGGTTGGTCGAAGTCCCCACTTGTGGGCCACTCGCCTGTATGTGGCCAGGTTGGCGTAGCGCAAAGGCTGTAGACCAGGGTAAACTCTAACCTCCTGAGCAGCCCTGAGTCGTATCGGTTTTAGCATGAGCCCCAAGGGACCCTCCACTCTTAGAAAAAGATCTCCGAAACCGTATTTCCCTCTTTGGATAGGTGTGAGGCGATAATCAAGGCTTAGAGAAGATCTTCCAGGAACTAGTGCCTTAAGAACCGGTGCCGGTTCCCATTCTTTGGGAGTTTGATCCCGCACCTGGACTTTTCTGTTGGCTGGGCCCGTGTTCATGAGAACAATCTCAATATGGTGCTCGATGCCGGAGGAAAAATGGGGCGGGCAGACTCTCTCGACCTCTATACTCCCACCCTTCAATGCCATAGTGTAATCCAGGCCGCACAACAACAGAACTCCAAGATCGAGAGCAACCACCACTTCCCAGCCCCAGAATGCAGCCGCTGCAATCCCCAACGCTACGAGACACAGGGTCAGCATGGTGGGAAAAGGAATTTTTCCCCAGAAACTTCTTACTTGATTTTTTGGTAAGCGTTCAGCCATCAGCTTTCAGTAGGGCCAGCTCGATCCGGCCTGCTAACCATTAGATATTCTCTCTATTTTAGGCATTTTAGACACTTCCCTACCTCGGTACCGGAATTCCCTCCAGGACCTGGGAAAGGACCCGGTCAGGGGTCAGCCCCTCCAGTTCTGCCTCTGGTCGGAGGATTACCCGGTGTCTGAGGACCGGCAGAGCCATCTCCTTGATATCATCTGGGACAATAAAGTCCCTCCCCCCCATCGCGGCCAGGCACTGGCTCGTTTTCAGCAAAGCTATGCCCCCCCGCGGACTGGCCCCAAGATAAAGGTGAGGAGAGCGTCGGGTTGCTTCCAGTAAGCTTTGCACGTATGCCACTATCCCTTCCTCGACTTTCACTTCACGGACTCGTCGGCGGAATTTGACGATGGTATCTTCTCCTGCTAGCCGAGCCAGTCCCATTGATTCCAGGTCATGGGCATCTAAGGACTTTCCGTACCGAGAAAGTATCTCCCGCTCCTCGGCCTCTGAAGGGTAGCTCAACACTATCTTCATCAGGAACCGATCCATTTGAGCCTCGGGCAGCGGGTAGGTGCCCTCCTGTTCAATAGGATTCTGGGTCGCCACTACCATAAAACTTTCGGACAAAGGCAGGGTCTCGCCGTCGATGCTCACCTGCCTTTCCTCCATGGCCTCAAGGAGCGCGGATTGTGTCTTTGGTGGCGCCCGGTTGATTTCGTCACCCAAAAGAATCTCCGTAAAAATTGGACCCTTGCGAAGATGAAATTGCCTACTTTGCAAGTCGTAAATTTGCGTGCCCAAAATGTCTGCGGGCATCAGGTCGGGAGTGAACTGGATTCGGGTGAAATCCGCCCTCAATATGTACGCCAAGGTCTTGGCTAGGAGGGTTTTGCCCAGGCCCGGCACTCCTTCCATGAGGACATGCCCCCTTGCCAAAAGACCCGCCAGCAAATGATTCACTGCCTGCTGTTGTCCCATGATCACTTTCGATATTTCACCAGAAATCCGCCCTACTAATTTTTCAACTTCTGCCGGCATGTTGGTCTCTCCGAGGCGCAATGCGCAGAGCGCATGGCGCGGTCAGTAAACAGTAAACGTTGAACAGTAAATCGATGAAACAACCCTTTTTAACTCTTTACCCTTTATCACTTACCATTTTATTTTTGCTGTATCCTGCTTGCGCTTTGCTAGCCCGGATTATTCATGAATCCCGGCTGGCTCCATGAACAATCCGCCCTTTGGGCTTCGACTGCGGCCTCTTCAGGCCTCCGCTCAGGGCTAGCCTTGAGCGGGTGCGAAGCACCCTGTCGAAACCCGCAACAAAGATTTTCAATTTGTTGTGGGTGCATTATTCACGAATCCTAAAGATTCGTGAATAATGCAGGCTAGGCGCCACGAGCTGCTTTCCTCCGAGCCTCGTCCAAAGCCGAATACAGTCCCCGTGCAGACATCAAGAGATCTCTATCTGAAACGACTTGCTTATCAGGGTTTCGGCGAGCAGCCAGCAATTTGTTCTGAAGGGTGTCGTCCCTATGAACGAGAATATTCTTGGCTTCTTTTTCGATCCAGCGGACAAGAGCCTCAAAAGCAAGGACTCGGGCCCGTCCCCTCTGGAACAGCTGTGCCATCGCCTTCACATACTCGAGGGAAGAACGGCGCTTCTCTTGAATAAGTGGTCTGGGAAGTCCAAACCGTCTTCCTCTGGCGGCCCAAAGTACAAACAAAAGCAAAATCCCCTGAAGCGCTGGTACCAGGGCCCGTGAGTTGACCAAATGTTCCAGCACCGAGGTAACTCTGCCATATCCATGATGGTATTCGTCAATCAGCAAACTGCCGTCGCCACGATTAGCAAGCAAAAGATTGAGGGCCAACCGGGCGTGATCTCCATCTCTCAGCGACTGGTTAGACAATAGATTGGGATCGGAAAGGCAGATCACCCTCCCGCCTCCTTCAGCACGCACCGCCAGGAGCCCACCCCACTTGCTTCTTATGAGAACCACAGTTTCCGGGTGTTGCGAGGTGAGATCAGCATGGCCATCGGATTCGAGGGTGTGTATCCCTTGAGTGTAAGATCCCGGCTGGAACAAAAACGCTTCGTTCTTATCTTCCCGCTGATGCATAGCAAACACTGGCGCCACATCAAACCCCATGTTTTTTAAGAAGGGATTCGGTCGACTCGCTATGAGCACGAGAGTCCTGCCGTCGCTGACCCACTCCTTGAGCGCTTCCATCTCACCAGTTCCAGGACCAAGCTCCGGTTCCACCAGCACAAGAACGGAATTATCCTGAGGCAGGTTTTCAAAGCCTTTTTCCCACCTGCCAACGGGTAGATCCAGGGATTGTAACCAGAGATAAAGCGCTTTATATCCTCCCGCCGCTGCACTGTAGGTGGTTCGACGCTGAGGTGATTGTTTGCCTTGTTGGCTGTCCTCTAAAGCCACTAACCCATAGGCGGCGAGGAATAGCACAATTCCCAAACCACCCATCAGCAACCAAGTAGCTCGTCCCCCTTTATTCATACCGAGCCCTCCAACCGCTGCACCCATCTCTCACAATCTTGAAACTCCTCCATCCCTGGTTGTCTTAACCCGTACCACGCCAACTCATAACGATCGATCAACCTCTGGAGAGCCTCGCGTCTTTCGCTTTGTCCTTCCACTCGGACGAGGTGCTCCCTGTTGGTGGCTTCTGGCTCGTAAACCCACCACCCTTTTTGGTGGCCTTCCATCAGAACGGAAATAAACAGCGACCTGATTGCTTCTCGAAAAGCCCCCTCCTGAGCCTTCTTCTTGGCTTCCTCCCGCCATGACCGCCAGTTTCTTTCGGGACTTGTCTTCGTTGCAGGAGGAGGCGGGGCGCTCGCATATTTCCAACGCCAACCCACTGGTCCGAACAACCGGATGATCCAGATGATCAGTATTGCGCCCAGCACTAAGACGGTTCCGTATGCCACATTGATAATCCACCCCGCCCGCTTGGTATCAAGGAATCCCAGGTGATCTTCCAGCCACATGCCAAAGTCCTTAATTAATCTGGCGATATATTGCCTCCAGGCTGGATCCTCTCTTTTCCTCAGGGACTTGAACTCCTTGCCACGATATACCTCATCCAGAAGGGTTCTGTACTCATCCCAACGGGACGCTTCCGCAAACGTTTCCCCGGTCCACCACGAAATCTCCTGCAACAGAGCCTGGTGATAAGCGGCAAGACGCTTCCTGCCCTGTGGGCTATCTTCAGCGTCTTGCGCCCAGCGAAAAAAGTCTTCACGATCCACGAGGAACCGCTCTCCGCCAGGATCTTGAACCACCAGATCAGGGGGAAAGCTATCAGAAAACCAGGAGATCTCCTCCGGCCCTATCTGCCCCTCTCCCCCTTCCAAATGTGCGAGGGATTCTTGGATTCGCAGACGATACTCAGCTACTGAAATGGATTCTGCCCAGACCTTGGAACCTCCTGTCAACAGAAAACAGAGCAGGACAAGACTCCAGGTCACAGCTATGACAATTCTCTTTATCCTCATAACTATCCAACGGGTTTGAGCTGTCTTTCCCACTTGTACACAGGTCCCAGGCACGTCAACATCACGAATGCAACTTTCATGCGACGTTTCAGTATTACGGCAAATATATCCTACACTTGAGAGGGGATTTTAGATTGGAGAATGCAGATTGCGGATTTGAGATTTGAGAAATCACATTCTGACGGGAAGAAATGCATATGTACATCAATTATACAGTCTTTGAAAATACGAACCGCAGAACTCGGAACCGCAGAATATCGAAGTGAAAAACATTGTCTTACTCTTTTCTAATACTTCTGCTGTTCGAAATTCCTTGTTCGATATTGTCCTTCGGACTCCCCACCCTGCGGGCGGGTCCCCAGTTTCGATATTCAAGAGTTTGGACAGGATAGATTCCGTTCCAGGCTGGACCAAAA
>CAMYLW010000196.1:2167-13242 GCA_947259475.1 Thermodesulfobacteriota bacterium | reverse complement strand
TAGTAAATAACGTTAAGACCCTCTCTTGCCTGCCCTCCATTATTAATAGGGGAGCAGAATGGTTTCGCAGCATTGGTACCGAGAAAAGTCCCGGCACCGCTATTTTCTCTGTGGTCGGCAACGTCATTCACCCAGGGCTGGTTGAAATTGCCATGGGGACAAGCCTCCGGACGCTCATCTTTGACGTCTGCGGTGGAATTCCCAAGAAAAAAAGCTTCAAAGCCGTGCAAATCGGCGGGCCTTCCGGAGGCTGTTTGCCAGAAAGTTTTCTCGACACCCCCATCGATTTCGATTCGCTGACCGAGGCAGGAGCGATGATGGGGTCCGGCGGCATGGTGGTGATGGACGAAAACAGCTGCATGGTTGATGTCTCCCGGTATTTCCTTGACTTCACCCAAAAGGAATCCTGTGGCAAATGTACTTTTTGCACAATAGGGACCCGTCATCTCCTTAATATATTGGACCGCATCACCAAAGGCGAAGGGAGGGAGAAAGACCTGGGGCTGCTGGAAACGCTGAGCGAGGATATTAAAAGCGGTTCGCTTTGTGGCCTGGGGAAAACCGCACCCAATCCGGTGCTCACTTCCCTCAAGTATTTCCTGGACGAATACGAGGCCCACGTTAGAGAAAAGCGGTGTCCGGCCCTGAAGTGTCGCGCCCTCACCGCCTTTTACATCGACCTGGAAAAGTGCGCCCGGGGATGTGACGTCTGTGTGGGCTGCTGTCCGGTGGAGGCCATTTTCACAACCACGGGAAGAAAGAAGGCGGTCGACCAAGAGTTATGTGTCAAATGCGGGGAATGTATGGTGGTCTGTCCTCCGGAATACGACGCGGTGGAAAAGGTTTCACCGCCTGAACTGGCCCCCATTATCGAACGATCTCCTGAGAAGAAATAGGCAAGCGACTGATCAAAGGTCACCTCCATCGTCACTGAAAAAGTGTACCGAATCACGTTAAAGCAAAAGTAACTATGGTCAATTTGATAGTCGACGACAAAAAAATCAAGGTGGAAGAGGGAAAATCCGTTCTCCAGGCGTGTCTCGAGAACTCCATCTTTATTCCCAATATGTGTTTTATCAAGACACGGGAGCATCCCCACGCCTCCTGCAGGTTGTGCTTTGTGGAGATCGACGGCCTAGACCACCCGGTGCCCTCGTGCACGGAAAAAGTTCGCCAGGGTTTGGTGGTAAGAACAGCCACCCCGTCGGTGAGACGCCTTCAACGTATGGCCTTCAAGCTTCTCATGTCTGCGCACCATTGCCATCCCAAGGTCTGTCCAGCCAAAGATGGTTGCCAGCTGATCCGCACCGCCAAGCACCTCGAGGTCGGTTTGAATCCGCGGCCCTTGGAGCGGTTAGAGCGGGATGTGGAGGAGGAAGTCGACCTCATTTTCTTCACCTATTATCCTTTCCGCTGTGTGCTTTGCGGCAAGTGCGTTTACGTTTGTCGGCAAAAAAACGGCCACAATCCTCTGACTTTTGCCAACCGAGGTTTTGACACGGTGATCGGTTTTTTTGCTAGTGGAGATCCGGCTGATGTCCCCTGTCACCATTGCGGTGCCTGCGCCAACGTTTGCCCCACCGGTGCCCTAGTGCTCAAACCAGAGTACGCCAAAGCGGCCACAACCAGCCGCTAATCATCACACCTATTACTTGCTGCGACCACGGATATGGCCGTCCTTCCTGGCGTCCTCGGGTGTCGGCCCCTGCGACGTACCGTTCAGGTACGGAAACCAATCCCGCGGTACCGCGGGACGGTTGCCAGGTGGCACACCCATCTTCGTGGTCTCGCGACAGCAATTCATGAAATATCCGGGCTAGAAAAGAGGCTGGTACATACCCATCCGCTGCGTTACCCGTTGCAGGTAGTCGCTGGTTTCTCGAGGTGTCCGCTGTCGGAGCACCTGGTAGAGCTGCCCTGGAGCCATACTTTTGGTGGGATAGCGACGGATGATCTTTCGCTGAATGGAGGTGGGCCCCCAGTTATAACCACATACTGACAAATAGAGATTTTTCACCGGGTTGGTTTCTGCGACAAAATGTTTATAGATCAGCAAATTGAGGTAGGCTGCTCCCAATTCGATATTATTTGCGGGTTGATAGAGGTAGTTGGCGGGAAGGACGCGATCCCTTCCATAGATATACTGATAGGCCTCCCTGCCCCCATAGATGGGTACCAGTTGCATGAGTCCATAGGCTGGAACGTGGGAGCGGGCCATGGGATCAAAATAGGACTCCGTGTGAATTACCGCCATGACGAGCTCAGGACGCAAACGAAATCTTTGTGCCTGCCGTTTCACTTCCGGGATGTAAGGTCGCGCCCTTACCATGGTGTGGTTGGGGACCATCTTGATGGGAACCGAAAGCTTGTAGCGCGACACCCCGTCCTTGCCCACAACGGGCTGCGGTTCCCGTTGCAGCCGGGGGAAGACTTCACGATTGAGATAGCGGTCCAGTGTCTGTTTTGTAACCGGCTTGCCTCGGCTATCGGCGATTTGACCGGCTAGAATATCACGCCCCGACGGATTATTGGAGGAGAGGACTTTTGCCAGTTGCCTCTTAATTCGCTCTTTGCTCAATTCGGATATTCGGCTTTCGCTGGTTTTGACCATGGTAGCCAGAACCATATCCCCTTTTTCAAAGTTCACATAGGAACGGGTGGAATACTGGTCACTGTAATCTACCCACTCTTTTTTCGTACTGGTAAGGCTATCCAACCAAATACGGTTGATCTCAGCCACCATCTGCTCCCAGGCTCTCTGCTGTTCCCGGAGCATTTGATTCCACTCCTGCTCGGTCTCAATAAGCAGGTCCTCCCCTTCCTTGGTAAGGTCCTCCCATTGCTGCTGTTGGAGTTTCTCTTCATCTGTGTATGTATCTTGTTGACCAAGGGCCACGGTGACCGTAAAGAGCAAAACGGTAGCCAGGCATGTTACCATTACCCTTCGCATACCACGGTGACCGTAAAGAGCAAAACGGTAGCCAGGCATGTTACCATTACCCTTCGCATAACCCACCTCCAATAGGACTAGCTCGGAGATTACTGCATATGCCGTCTCAAATTCTAGGCATTATCTCTTTTCACAGCAATCGAGTCAACTGCGGCCACAGTCAGGAGTTTCCCCTAGTATGTTATGAGCCACGCTGGCCCAAGGGGAAAGCTCGTCCACAACGAGCAATTCGCGCCATCTTATGGCAGTGTCCCTTTTGTGAAAGCACCAAATCTTCATGCTGGCTCTAGCCAAGCTGAGATGCGTAAGGAAAGGAGGCTCAAGTGCTCGTTGTTTCCCAGCCTCCCCCTTTGGCCTTCCTGGTGTTTCTTCTGAGTGACTGGTGGGAGGCCTGTGTCACTTCCGCAGCTGTGGGCGGGGGAGCCCCTGGCCCCGTTCCGCAGGAACGGGGAACAGGGAGGGGGTGCCTTCCCCCGCACCCAGCTGAGCTTGAAGTGACCAGGCCGGAGCCTTGGAACGACAGAAGAAACATCAGGAAGACATTTTCATTTGCAAATAAGACGTTAATTCGGCAACAGTTTCAATGGATAAACATTAAACATCCATTTTGGGGAAAGTCCTACAGCCACAGTGGAACATTCAGAGTTCCAATGCCAGGGCTAATTCGTTATAATCTGTAGCTGGGTATTTTACAGAGGCTTCTGAAAGCGTTGTGGGGTTTCAGAGATAACCAGCTGAAAAAGGATTTTCCTATGCCACAGATCGGTCCCGGAACGTATGTAACCATGGAATATGACGCCTCTCTGGAGTCAGGGACCAGAGTGCTGGGAACGAATAAAAAAGACCCGCTGGTATTTCGCTTTGGCTCAGGTGAGGTTTCGCAGAAAATAGAACAGGAAATATTAGGCCTTCATCCTGGAGCCGAACGGGAATTTATGGTTGAGCCTGAGGAAGGTTTCGGGGAGTTCGATGATTCCAGGGTTCTCCGGGTGCCACTGGAAGAATTTCCCAAAGGCAAGAAACTCAAGAAAGGAACGCTCCTTAAAGTGGAAATAACACCGGGCCAAAAGGGTCTCTGTTTCGTGGGCGACATCCAGGACGATCATTTTGTGCTCGATTTCAACCATCCCCTAGCCGGGAGAATCCTAAAATATCGGGTAAGAATCCTGGACGTCCATCAGATCACTTGATATGTTCCACTACTCTGCCCCAAAAAGCGATTCCCCACATCTTTCAGCATCCGGAGTACCCAGCCTACATCGACAGCCGGCGACAACGCTATCAAGAGTTCTCCAAGATTGCCTACCAAAGACTCAAAGATATCCCAGGGCTGCTGGTCAACCGCACCAACAGCACTTTCTATATGTGCGTGGTCTTCGAGGACGGCCGCTTGAATAATGGGCAAACCCTCCCCATCGCCAATCCCGAGGTGAGAGATTTGGTGGAGAAACTTACCTCCAGTGAGAATATTCAGCCGGATAAGCGGTTTGTCTACTATTTGCTCGCTGCTGCCGGCATCTGCGTGGTGCCGCTCACCTCTTTCAGCACGGACCTCCAGGGCTTCCGCTTTACCCTTTTGGAGCAAGACGAGGACACATTTCGCCAGATGATCGAGAAACTGGCTATGAGCATCACCAACTACTTGGAATCATGAAATCTCCAAAGGTTTTCTTTCTCATGAAGATACTCGCCCTGGTGATCCTTCTTGTCTTGGGCTGGGAGTTTTGCTGGTGGGGCTTGGGAGTAAGACCTCTCATGCCCTGGCGCTTGAAGGGTTCTTTGCAAGGAAGTCCAGAAGAGTTCACTTTGGTCGATGTGAGGACGGCTTTAGAGTATGAGCTTTTCCATATACCTGGCAGCAAGAATCAGCCGAACCTTCTGTTCCACCCCGAATTTTTCAAAGCACAGGACCCGAGGAAACCGCTGGTGATCATATGCATGACGGGCCACCGTTCGTCTGTGGTTGCCTATCGTCTCAAAAAGCGAGGATTCACAGAAGTTTGCAATCTTACTTTTGGCATGCTCGGTTGGCTGTTAAGCGGGGGGGAGACCAGCAAAGAAAAAGAGTAATCAAAGAGGCGATGTTGCTAAGCTGAGGCAAAACTATCTTTCTTTTTCTGCTCTTTGGCGCTGTAGAGCATCTCATCTGCCTTTTTCAGTAGTGATTGAGGATTATTCACCCCAGCATCCCCCATAGAGGAGAGACCGAAACTAACGGAAACGGGCATGTGTTCTTCTTCTACATCCATAGGGTTTTTATGAAAATAGTCCTGCAGACGCTGGATAAGCAGGAGACTCTCTTTCGTGCTTATACCCGGGAGGATGACGACAAACTCATCCCCAGCATATCTGGAAACCACATCACTATCCCGGGTCAACTCCTCTAGAACATCAGCAACATATCGCAGTAAGTCGTCACCCCGGTCGTGACCATATCTATCATTCACAGCCTTGAAATCATCCAAGTCAAGGAAGGCCACAGTCAAATTCGTTTTGTATCGCACGGCCCGCTTGTATTCCCGCTGCAACACCTTCTCCATCACCCTGCGATTGAGCAAACCCGTAAGCGGATCTCTCCAGGCAAACCATTTCAGTTTTTCATGCGCGGTAACGTTGGACAAACAAATCGAGACCTTGACAGCCAGCCGTTCAAGCAGCCTGGTGTCCATTCCCGGTCGGTACCGTAGTCTGGAAAGGTCTGCTTGGTTCAGACTTCCGATTATTTCACCATCAAGGGTTAGCGGGGCAATGGCAAGAGAACGAATAAAGTACATTTGCCCTTGAGGAAGAAGCTGATAATACGGCTTAAGATCGCCGCTGATCAGTATCGGTTGGATCTCGTTGGCAATAAGGTTGAGAAAGGCATCTTTGTCTATGACGTTCAAGCGTTCCTTGAGGGCCTTCGAGGACTCCAGCATTCTAATCAGGTCTGAGACTTCGCTTTGGTCGATCATCGAGATCCAGACATAGGGTACTCCAAATTTATCTCTGATTTCGGTCAGGAGCTTCTCAAAAAGATCCCTAAAATTGAGGATTGACAAAATACTGATTTCAATTTCAAAAAACTTCTGGGCAATTTCCTCATTTATACTGAGAGTTTCAAGAAGGTCTTCCATACCAATCTCACCAGCTAGTCATTGAGCATTTCACATCTCACTTTTATCATTCACCGTTTACCGCTTACTGCTCACTGCTTACTATTCTAATAAAGTCCCCGGCACTATGGCCTCGTCGCCGTACTTGTCTGAAATAGTGTCCAGAGCCCTGTTCAGTCTCTTCCTTTTTGGCGCTTCCCTTCTCTGCCCAAAAAGAGCGAGTTGCCTCTCTTTATCAGCAAGGTCTAGCTGAGATAGTGATATGCCAAAAAGCCTGACTGGTCTTTTGCTGACCTCTGTCTTACTCAAAAGGTCGCAGCAACTCTGGAATATCTCCCGGCCATCATCGGTGGGCTCTTGAAGAGTGACTGAGCGCGTAATTTGGACAAAGTCATGGTATTTCACCTTGAGAGTGACAGTTTTGCCTACAAAACCATGGTCTCGAAGCCTCTTGGCCACCTTGGTGGCGAGAGAAAGCAGTACTCTTCTTACCATTGTCATGTCCAAGATATCTTCCCTATAGGTTTCCTCGTGGCCAATAGACTTAACCTGGCGCTCTGTTTCCACCTCCCTCTCATCCACTCCCTTGGCAAGGAGAGAAAGATGCAATCCATGTTTTCCCATCTTCCTATCCAAAAGCTCCAAGGGAACACGCCCCAGGTCACCGATGGTCTCGACCCCGAGGTGGGCGAGGGTCTTGCGAGTCCTCTCGCCCACGCCCCATAGTTTCTCTATGGGCAAAGGTCCCAAAAATTCTTTCACTTTTCCTTCTGGCACGATGGTAAGTCCGTCGGGTTTCTGAATGTCTGAGGCGATCTTCGCTATGAATTTGGTGGGAGCAACACCTGCAGAGGCTGTGAGTCCCGTCTCTGCAACCACTTGCTGCTTGATCTTTTTGGCTATCTCCTCAGGTGGACCGAAAAGGCGTGTAGAACCAGTTACATCCACGAAGGCTTCATCCAGGGACAAAGGTTCAACCAGCGGGCTGAAGCGCTTAAAGATCTCAAAAATCTGCCGGGAAATCTCTTTATACCTCCACATTCTCACCGGCCGGAAAATCCCCTGGGGACACAACCTCATGGCTGTGGCAATCGGCTGAGCTGAATGGACGCCAAAGGTACGGGCCTCGTAGGAGGCCGACGAGACTACACCTCTCTCCCTGCTACCGCCGACGATGACTGGTTTTCCTTGCAAGTCAGGGTTGTCTAGCACCTCAACAGCGGCATAGAAGGCATCCATATCAAGGTGGATTATGGCTTTATTCCAAGTCTTCGTTTCCATTAGATTCGCTGAATTTTCACGTTACTGACGTCCTGTAGGAGCGGCTTTCCAGCCGCGACTCATTCACACCATTAGTGCTGGAAGGCATGTTGCTCGCTTAAAACCCCCTCATCCATTCAGGCTTGAGATCAACCTCGCCTCGCAAGGCCGCATCAATGAGCTCAAGAATTTTCTCCCGGTCCTTGGGCATTCTTGCCTTTATGGGCAGATAATTAGAGGCGTGATTGGCCATAAAAAGTCCACTATTTAAATGAGTATGTTGAAACATTTCTCGTAATTCCAAAAGAAGCTCACTCGTTTCAAGAAGTTCGAACCGACCTGCTCTAAAATCCTCATCCAGGGGAGTACCTGGCAGAAGCATCACAGTGAGGGCTCCAACGTAATTTGGATCCATAGCGCTGAGAAGTTCTCCCGTGGCCTTGGCGTGCCTGAGCGAGTCTGAGCGTCCGGCGATTCCCAGCAGTACCGTTACCGAAAGCTTGATTCCAGCTTTCTTGACCCGCCTCCCTTGCTCGATGAGGTTTTCTGCACTCGTCCCCTTGCAAACTTTCTTGAGGGTTTCATCGTCACCGCTTTCCACCCCCAAGTAAAGAATACCAAGTCCTTTTTCCTGCAGCTGAGCCAACTGGTCGTCGCTCTTCATCTTGATGCTCTTGGCATTACCGTACGCCCCCACCCTTCTCACCCAGGGAAGGTGTTCCTGGATCGTGTCCAATATCCACACCAGTTTCCGTTGGGGGATTATCAGTGCATCGCCATCCATGAGGAAGAGGCGATGCTGGTTGTGCATGTATTTGGAGGCAAACAGGATATCGGCTAGAATGGTATCGTCATCCTTGATGGTAAAGCGCTTGTCTTTGTACGTTCCACAAAAAGTGCACTTGTTGTGCGAACACCCAAGTGTCACCTGCAGGAGTATACTCATTGCTTCGCTTGGGGGCCGAATTATAGTTCCTTCGTAGTGCATTCCATCTGATTCGCTCATTTTTTCCTCTTGTTTAGCTATCAGCCTTCAGCGGTCAGCTTTTGATACAACGAATCAACAAGCTGTAATTATAAAAGAATACTCTTCTTGGCGCTCAAGCCCGGATGTTTTACGAATTCCCGTCGCGAGATCGCGGAGAGGGTTGTGCCACCGGGCCATCGCAGGGGGTTGGATCCGAGGCGTACTTGAGTAGTCCGTCGCAGGATCCGACACCCGAGGACGCCCGGAAGGACAGTCATATCCGCGGTCGCAGTCACGCCGGGGCGTGATAAAACATCCGGGCTAGTCTCTTTTTTTCTGACAGCTGAGGGCTGACCGCTGAAAGCTTAACTGGTATATTAGGTCTTTCGGCCTTTTTTGGAAAGACTTTTCAGAGAAACCCTTAGGCGCCTCTCTCTCTATGAACGGCAATGGTACAGGAACTGAGCTACGTCTTGTGAAAAATTCCCTATCTGAACCAATAGAATTGACCAAAAAATCTCGAATTCTTGTGCTGATCGCTGCCCTCTTGGCAGTCTTCTTAGGCGCCCTGGATGCTCTCATCATTGGGGCGGCAATGCCTACCATAGTTGCCGACCTGGGAGGGCTTGAACTCTATAGTTGGGCATTTTCAGCCTACATGCTGACCAGAACCATTGCCTTGCCCCTCTTCGGCAAGCTTGCCGACATCTACAGCAGCAAGAAGCTTTTTGTTCTCGCGGTGGGAGCTTTTCTGGTTGGCTCTGTTTTCGCCGGCATGGTCAATAGCATGCCACAACTCGTGTTCCTGCGCGCCCTCCAGGGAATCGGAGCGGGCGGCAATTTTGCTCTCGCCTACATCGTGGTTTCGGAGGTATCTGCTCCGGAAGAGCGCGGTAGAATGATGGGTCTTATCAGCTTTGTCTGGGGAGTTTCAAGTGTTATGGGCCCGTTGCTGGGAGGCCTTATTGTCACCTATTTGACCTGGCCGTGGGTCTTTTACATTAATGTACCCGTTGGCAGCCTGGCAGTTTTTTTTATTTTGCGGTATTTCCAGGAATCACGCCCCAAGAAAACAGACGCAACTGTTGATTATCTTGGCGCCCTCACTCTGACCACCTGTATACTTTCGTTATTATTTGCTTTTCTACTGCTCGGAGAAGCTAGCTCTTGGTACTCTCCGGAGCTTCTTGGTCTGCTTTTTCTTGCGGTTGTGGCCGGCGTTATTTTCTGGTACGCAGAACGGCGGGCCGCAGAACCAATCCTCCCCTTGCATTTTTTCCAGGTCCCCGGGTTTACCCTCCCCAATGGCGCTGCTTTTTTCAGCAGTTTTGCCATATTTTCCCTGCTGGCATTCCTTCCCCTATTCATTCAGGGCACTCTGGGAAGAACTGCCGCGGAATTGGGTCTTGTCATGGTTCCCCTCAGTTTGGGGTGGTCGGCCGGTGCCCTGGTATGTGGACTAGTGGTGAACAGACTTGGAGAGAAACTGACAGGCGTGGCCGGAGCTATCCTCATGTTCATCAGTATCGCTCTGACCCTGACCTTCAATGCAACCACTGGCCTAATCTACTTTAGTGTAGTGGTTTGCCCAATTGGTATTGGTATGGGCTTTGTTTCGGTGGCAACTTTGATAAAAGTGCAGAACAGCTTGCATGAGAGTGACTTGGGAGTTGCCACTTCATCTCAGCAATTTGCCAGAACTCTGGGTGGTACCATAGGCATTGGGATTTCCGGGGCCATGGTCTCTCATTACCTTGACAAGGCCATCAATGGCCTTATGAATTCGCCACTCCGTGCCGAGATTCCGCCAGAACTGGCAGCCCAGCTCTCCCACAGTATTCAGGAATTCCTGCAGCCGGACATGGTCGGGTCACTATCCTCCACAGCCCTCAATGCCATCCGGGAATCCATCGGCAAGGGTGTAGAGGCTGTGTTCTGGACGGCGTTGCTGGTATCCTTTATCAGTATTATTATGTGTAAAATGATGCCAGGAAGGGACATCAAACCGTGATACCAACAGATAAAGAATGCTATGCTTTGATGGACCAGTACCGGATGTTGGACAACATCAAAGAGCACAGCATTGTGGTTGCAGACATCGTGAGAGTCATCTCTACGGGTCTTGTTCATTCCGGTGTCAAGATTTCCGTGGAGAAAGCGGTGGCAGGTGCTTTGCTACACGACATCGCCAAGACTCAGTGTATCCAGAGCGGTGGTGACCACGCCACTGTTGGCAGAGAGATATGTCTGCAACACCAGTTTGATGAAATCGCGGACATCGTGGGTGAGCACGTCTGGCTAGAAGATTATTCCCTTGATGGGGTATATTCTGAGAAGGAAGTTGTCTACTATGCTGATAAGAGGGTACTGCACACCTCTGTGGTCACCTTGGCAGAGAGGATGCACGACATCATAGATCGTTATGGTAGAAATGATTCCAGGCTCTCCCAACTGGTGCGGATGAATTTCACTATTTGCAAAGGTGTTGAAAAAAAGTTATTTTCGCAACTTGATTTCAGGCCTGAAGACTTGGCCAGGATGATTTTATAGCTTGAATAACCTGCCTGACTATCATTCTTCCAGCCAACAAATACAGCCGGTGGGGCAGAAATTGATGGCGTCCTGAACCTCCAGCTCAGGGTACTTCTCACAATCAATCACCTCAATGTAACCCATGCTTTCATTGCGGCGAAATACCTCAGGACAGACTTCTACGCAGCCATCACATTCGACACATTCACCCAAGTCAACCTCAGGAACTCTTATGGGGGCTGACAGGATCTTTTTCTCTGGCGGTGAGCCC
>CAMYLW010000196.1:0-2159 GCA_947259475.1 Thermodesulfobacteriota bacterium | reverse complement strand
AGACAGCCAGGATGCTTCCGCGTAATCTTTTGCGGCGGATGCAAAAAATCCGCCATATTTGAACCGCAGAATATCGAACAAGAAATTTTGAATATCAAAGTGATCATTACACATTTCTGCGGTTCCTTGTTCTGCTGTTCGATATTCGATATTCAGTACACGTTTAAATGAAATTAACCTCTTTAGTTAGTTTCCATCCGGAAACTCCTCCATGTCATTCTGAGCGAAGCGAAGAATCTCTGCGGATCCAGTAACTGTGAGATTCTTCGTCGCCTTGCTCCTCAGAATGACACCCATAAACGCGGTTTCCGGATGGACACTAGTGAACGCCCATGGGGATAAACCCCAGCCCTACGATAGCTAAGACAATTCATCATTACGTAGGGGCGGGGTTTATCCCCGCCCGAAGGTTTTCTATTAGAACATATGAACTGTGCCTCGGATACTCTTCTCTACAAGGCTGGATCCCTCCCTATCCAATCCCGGGCGTCCAAGCTCTCGCCAGTAATCTGGGTATCGGCTCGAGCGAGCCAGACAAAAACAGGTGCTATCTCCTCTGGGGTCGGTAGTGTCAGTGGGTCTTCCTGGGGATAGCCTGCTGCTCTCATCTGGGTGCGGGTTCCTCCTGGGTTTACTGCGTTTACTCTTACGTTTTCTTCCTTTAACTCATCGGCCCACGCCTGGGTGAGTCCCTCCACACCGAACTTGGTCACCACGTAACCTCCCCACTCAGCTCGTCCCCTGCGACCAACACTGCTGGAGATGAATATCACCGATGGATTTGCACCCTTTCTGAGAGCGGGCAGCAGGGCCTGCGTAAGTAGAAAGGGAGCTGTGAGGTTGACGCGGAGGACGTCATTCCAGGCTGCCTCAGGGTAGTCGGCCAGTGGGACCTTGGGGCCTAGAACCCCTGCACTGTGGATAAGTATGTCCAGTTTTTTCTGCAGCCGGAGAAACCCTTCAGCAATGATCCGTGGACCTTGAGCCGTATTCAGATCAGCTGCAACATAGGTATGCTTAACCGGGTCAACCAAGGTGGCCAAAGATTGGCGCAATACGTTTTCATCTCTTCCATGTAGAATGACTCTGGCCCCGTTTTCGGCAAAGACCCGGGCAACCCCCAGACCGATCCCACGGCTCGAGCCAGTGATCAGACAGATCCGGTTGAACAAAATACAATATGAAAAGGTTGTAAGAGATACCTTGATAACCGGGCAGGTATATAGAATTATATCTACAGAAACAAGTCGAAGGCCCTACGAAGGGCATTACCCGCATTACAATACGCAGGTTGAATTAACCACCGAAGAAGTTTCAATTGAAGTTGGGGATTACATTTTGGAAACGGATCAGCCCGGCATGAGATATTTACTGGAAACCCTGGAACCCATGGCTCCGGATTCTTTTTTCAACTGGAATTATTTCGATCCTATTTTGGGACAGAAAGAAGGATTTTCACCATATGTGTGGGAGGATATCGCACTCGATTTCCTAAATAACAATCCGGAAATTAAAAAAGAATTTGAGGAAAAGAAGCGACAGAACCCTCAGTTTGCCCAAAACTGGTATACACAGTTAGACTGGATTCACAAGAATTCTCCTTATTATGAGAAAGCACACTTACGTTACCCTATCATTAGGGTGAGTGAGTAAATATTCCTTCGGAAATAGCAATTTGATGTTTTCATATGATTCCTGAAGGGCTTTTTGGGTTTTTTCAAAATTTTTCCATTTTACTTTTAGTATCCCTTCTTTCTGCTGGGGAGTGAATGGCCCGTCGTATTCCGAATACATTTCGAACCAATACGTGATCTTGAGCTTGAACTTACCGTTCCGTTTGAACACATGATAGGTTGTAGTAAGATATTTCTTAACTTCAAGATCCTGAATACCCGTTTCTTCTTTCACCTCCCTGACTGCGGCTTCCTGATGGGTTTCATTCTTTTTTATCCCGCCTTTTGGAATATCCCATTTGTCGTTTCGGTAAATAAAAAGGATCTCCCTTTTGTTATTGTATACCAGACCTCCCGCCGCCTCAACCACAGGCAATTTCTTTCTAAGAAATTTTTCCAGAGACTCTTCATTTTTATGATAAAGATTCACATAGATCAATTGGCCTTCATTGATCTTCTTGATCAATTTTTTAAACCTTGCAAACT
>CAMYLW010000195.1 GCA_947259475.1 Thermodesulfobacteriota bacterium | reverse complement strand
GATGTTTCATGAATTACTTGCTGCGACCACGGATATGGCCGTCCTTCCTGGCGTCCTCGGGTGTCGGCCCCTGCGACGTACCGTTCAGGTACGCCTCGGCTTCGATTGTGGATTTCGGATCTCGGATCTCGGATTTTTCACTGCAATTGATGTGACAGAACTTAATAGTTCAGATTGCGCCATTCGTTCTCTGGTTCTCAGTAGCTTTTTAGTAAATTTTCAATCCGCATTCCGAATTCCGCAATCGTCGACCCGGTGGCACACCCATCTTCCTGGTCTCGCGACAGCAATTCATGAAATATCCGGGCTAGCCCTGCATCACAATTTTGGTCACATTGCCCGGAGACTCAAGCACATCAACGCACCAACAACCATACCACCAAGAAGCATATTTTTCGGAAAAGCACCTTTCGTCTGCATGATTCTTGCAAGCATATTAAGCAAAAATTGAGACTAAAGAATAGCGGGAGGAAGGATTTGTCATGAAAGTTGACAAATTTAAACGGCAAGCCACCCTTCGAGTGAGTACCGGCGGAAGATTGGATGTAAATTTCTTTTTGAGCTATGCCACCGACGAACACCCAGGAAGAGAACTCATTATAGATATTCTCAATTCTGAGCGAAGTTTTATTCCACTTGAAGACATCTTGAAGGGTGAGATTCTCATGATCGGCAAGAACAGGTTCATGGATGTGGCGCTGACAGATAGAGATCTGTTGCCAGAAAGCCAGGAGGCTCGTGAGATTGGGGTTCAGATAGAGCTGATCAACGGCGACCTAGTAGAAGGAACTTTTTTTACTGACCTGCCACCGGATAAATTGAGACTCAGTGATTACTTAAATTTTACACCTCAGTTCATCTACCTGTGCCGGGACCAGAACGATGTGATCCTCAACAAAGATTACATCCTTTCCCTGAAGCACAGATAAGAGAATACCAAGCTTGGCGTTTTCAATGAATCACTGCAGAAGATCATGAAAAGGGTGGAGGGTCAGATAAGCAAGTGGCGAGGTAGTTGCAAGAGGCAAGGGTGAGAGTAGAACTGGCGATAGGATCAACCGAGATCGAATCAAATCAACCAGTAAGGTGCAGGTGAGTCGCTATGAACAAAAAACAATTAATTGAATCTCTTACGAACACGTTGGGAATTACCAAAATTGACTCGAAACAATGCGTCGAGTCGGTCTTTGCTGCTATGGCCGCAGCTCTGGCCAAAGGGGACCGCATTGAGATCCGTGGATTTGCCACCTTCAAGATCAAAGAGTATTCGCCCTACAGGGGGCGAAATCCAAAATCTGGCGAGCTCATTAGGGTCTCCGGCAAGAAGCTCCCCCATTTTAAAATGTGTAATGAACTAAAACAAAGGGTAAACACCTAGAGTTTTTGCAGGGTTAATCCTCATTTCAGGAAGCAAGCTGCAAAACGGGGCTAGAGTTCAGCCCTATCCAGTTTCCATCAAAAAGACTCTGGATGGAAACTGGATAGCCTTTCCTAGGTACACCCTAATGTTGCAAACCCAAACCGGCTAAAATCGCTGCGCTCGCGCCATAGCACACCAGGGTTTCCTCTCTTGAAATATTACAACAGGTGTCGTAGCATTGAACCATCTCTAGCCCGCATATCTCATGCAGGTTAAGATGCCAAGGAAAGATCTATGTTTGGTGTGCTTAGGCAGAAGACAGCATATCTGGCAGTGGCAGCTGGGCTCATGGCTTTGTTAGTGTCATGCGTTTCAACCGGATCTCCAAAGCTTTCTGAGAGCAATGTCAGGAGGATAGTTGATGGTGAAACCACCAGGAGTGAGGTGTCAAGCCTTCTTGGCAAGCCGGAACAGATTCTGATACTGGACAAGGAAAGTCTGGAGCATTATATCGCCAGAGTCGCCACAAAAAACCCACCCGATCTAAGCTTTCCAGAGGGTCACTATGAGGTGTGGACCTACAGCAAATGGAGTCACTTTGCCAGCCTGGTTCTTTTCCCGAGCTATCAAACCGCCAAGCTCTGCATGCTTATCATCAACAGCGATGGCATCTGCCTCAGGAAACTGTATGTCGAGGAGAGCAGTATGGAATTCTAGACTTGGACTACTCAATCAACACCGGGTTGTCCAGCCTGTCCAGATCTTGCACGTAGTCTATTTTCCCCTTGCTGTCATAGTGAACAACCCTCTTGTAAACCCCGAGTTTGCCGGCCACAGTGTCTTCATTCAAGTAATACTCTCTTTTTTCTAACCTGTCATTATTGTCAAAGTAGGACACCATTCTGGAAAACCCATATTTCGTAGAATCGGCATCCGTCGAGTAGGCTTCACTTATTTTCTTTCTTCCCCAATAATAAATTACTTTTTTATACCACCCTTTTTTTTCAGAATAGCCTCCAGTGGCAAAGACCTCCATTTTTTTCTTATTGCCGTCTTTATCATAGGAAGCTATTACTTTGTACATGCCCTTTTTGAAGGTGGCATCGTCTTCTGAATAAATAATTTCTTTTGTGACTCCCCCATATTCATTATTGTCAAATATTACTCTTTCTGCTTCAGCAGCAGCCGTACCATGCGTAGCCAGGAACAGTAGTATGACAAAAGAGATAATTTTTCTCATTCCGGTTCTCCCACTGTGAAGTTCAAATCAAGGCTGCGTTCTATTACTTTACCGCTTTTTCTTTTCTTTGTACTTTTCTATGGCTTCCTTCAAGTCGTCATATTCCTCACACCCCCAGCGACAAGCTTTATCGAGCACTTTCAAGCGCTCTTCAGCTTTGGCAAGTTGATCGGTTTCCAAATAAAGCTCTCCCAAATACTCATTGGCACCGCGGTGTTTGGGGTTTATTTGCAGGGCGATGTGGTAATGTTCGAAAGCCCTGTCAGTGTCCCCCAACTTCCGGTAACTATAGCCGAGTAAATTGTGAATGTCGGCGTTCTTGGGATTCTTCTCGTTGGCTTTATTGAGATGGCCAAGGGCCGACTGAAAATCTCCTTTTTTGACTGCTTTTTTTCCGGCTTTGAACTCAGAAGATACAGAAGGTCTACTACTGCTTGTACTGCTGGTACCAGCTGCCATCACATTGCCAAAGCTCAAAACGAGCCCGACAGTAAGGGCGAGGGTACTTATTGAGTATGTATAGTTCATCTCAGTCTCCTTATTATGATTGTAGTTTCAGCTACAAAATGATCAAATCCTTATAGAAGATATATAAACACTCCAAAGACGGAGTCAACCTGAAATGGGGCAGAAAGGAGAGAGGGATTGCGGATTTCGAATTGCGGAATGAAAGGTGTCAGGTTTCAGTGTTCAGATTTCAGTTTCTTGTTTTTCTTCCCTGACACCCGACACCTGAAACCCACAATTGAGGGTTCTGGAACTCCAACGAACTGGACCGGTTCTTGCATTGTTATCCATTATCGCCTAGCATCTGGTTGATGCAACGGTGAGCAGAACCACAGACCACTACCGCTTAGAGATTAAAAACCTTACTCCTGCTGTGAAGAGGTCGCTTATGTCGGATGACAGGCGCGTTTATCCCAGAGCTAAACTCAAATGGCCCGTTAAGATAAAAACCGATGAAGAGGTGATGGACGGTGTAACCCTGGATATCACCCCTGACGGGTGTTTTATCAGTTGCAGAAAACCACTGAAGCTAAATGTGCTGTTTGATATGGCCATCACAGTCCCGAAGTCGAAGGCCATCTTGAAAGCCAGCGCAGAGGTGGTCTGGTCGAATATCTACGGTCCCGATGACGAAATTTCGCCGCGCGGCATGGGTGTCCGTTTTACAGAAATAGCCAGCAAGGCTCGAAAATTCATAGCTCAAGCATCTTTGGAGCACTTCAAATCGGTCGACTTGGATTCTGAGCTTTTGCAAACCTTAAGCACCCTGGTTATAGATTTGTCTGAGGAGAAGCAAGAAGTCCCGTCATCTAAATGACTAAGGTATCAGTATTCGGGTTTATCTTCCCTGAGACCTGCTTGCCACGCCGCAGCTCAAGAGAGCGTAGGCGGGACACCTGAAACCAAAAACCCTGAGATTTGGTGCATGAAGTTTAGGATTTGATGGTTCGTCTTGCTTTGCCACTCCATTACTCCAGCCATCGCATTCCTGCCGATGATTGACAAAGCAAATATATAGGACACTTTTATTCTTGACAAATGATCGCTTTCTGTTAAAGCGATAGAGGTTGTTTGAACATCCTACTATCGAAAAAATAGCAGTTCTGCGTAAATTAATGATATGGAAAAACGAACCTTTGCCAGAATTCCATTCAAAACCAAAGCCATTGTGAGGCAAAAAGATTCCACCGTTATAGGAATAGTTGAGAATCTCAGTTTGGCCGGGATATTCTTGAAGACGCCAGAAAGGTTGGGGTTAAACAGGCTTGTCAAGATTGAACTGCTATTCACCGGTACTTCTTCGCAGATTTCCATCATTCTGGACGGCAAGATAATGCGCCACGAAAACCTGGGCATGGCCATCCAATTCAGGAACGTGGATATTGACGCATTTATTCATCTGAAGAATCTCATTTCCTACAACACAAACCAGATGGGAAAGGTGGAGGAAGAATTTCAAGCATTTATAGAGAAGAAAAACAAGAAAACCTGAGTGAGTTTGTCACCCCACTCCTACCTAGAAATGATTTTATTATCCA